>PAOJ01000029.1 GCA_002708005.1 Verrucomicrobiales bacterium
ATCTGTCGAAATTCGAGATAGTGTTCGGGGTTGGGCTGCGAGTGCTATGACGGAAAAATACAATCGTATTTATGATCATATGGCTCAAATAAATTCTAATAAATTATGAAGCTCGTTGTCTTTGCCCATGTTCCTCCTCCATTTCATGGCCAAAGTTTCATGGTGCAACAGTTGCTTAATGAGCTTCAGGAAGGCAACGGTAGCACAATTGATGTATTTCATATCGATGCTCGCTTATCAAAGGATATCGATGACATTGCTTCGGTAGGTTTGCGTAAATTTTTTCTACTATTTAGTTATTGCATGCGAGCGATTTGGTTGCGTGTTGCGAAAGGTGCAACTCATTTTTATTATGTCCCCGCCCCAGGGCTTCGAACTGCTGTTTATCGAGATTGGATTGTAATGCTTTTATGCCGTCCTTTTTACAGAAAGATTATATATCACTATCAAGCTGCTGGTGTTGGAGACTGGCTGGAAACTAAGGCTTATTCTTGGGAACGTTGTATATCGCGATTTTTGTTAGGTCGTGCATCTCTAAGTATGGTGCTAGGCGATTATTATCATGAAGATGCCGGCAAACTTAGTCCAAAAAAAATCATTACTATACCCAATTGCTGTCCGGATCCATGTCCTGACTATGAGGAGCGAATCAAACCACAACAGCAGGCACGTGCTGATGTTTTAAAGAACGAAGGAACTTTTCGTGTTCTTTATCTCAGTTTGTGTTTTCGGGAAAAGGGCTTATTTGACCTAATTGAAGCTGTAGCTTTAGTTAATAAGCAACTTGANTCCGCTGGTTTAATTCAAAGAGTGCAATTGGATGTTGCGGGAAAATTTTATCTTTCTGAGGAGGAAGTTGAGTTTAATGAACGCATTAATCAGGCCGATTTAATAGGAGATCAGGGGTCCATGGTTATTTATCATGGGTTTGCGGATGAGGCAAAAAAACTTGAGCTGTTCTGTCATGCTGATGCTTTCTCATTGCCTTCATACTACAGTTTTGAGGCACATCCAGTTTGTTTGGTTGAGGCGATGGCTCACGGGTTGCCAATTATAGCAACACGTTGGCGGATATTGCCTGAGTTATTTCCTGAAAACTATGAAGGTTTGGTAGATATTCAATCTCCCGAACAAATTGCCGAGCGGATTAAGCAGTTTCTTGGTTGTGCTGATAGTACAGGATTGCGTGATCAATATTTGCGACACTTTACGAGGAAGGCGTTCGGTGAAAGGGTTCGCTCTGCATTGCTATCAACTTGAAAAGGAATGAGCATCGACGAACAAAATAATCCTGCCCATGTTTCTGTGCAACATGGGGTCGATCATTACGACGATTCCACTATGGTTCATGCGTTGGTAGATGAAGCTCTCAAAGCGCTTCAATTACCTGATGACTATGTGCGTCCTGGTGATCGAGTGGTGTTAAAGCCTAATTGGGTTAAGGAACACGATGAGCGTCATCCAGGNCCTGATCAATGGGAGCATGTCGTNACACATCCAACAGTAATTGAGGCTGTTATAATGTGGGTTGCCAAGCATCTTAAAGGAAATGGCTCAATCACTATTTGTGATGCACCGCAGACCGACTCATCATTTGAAAAACTTAGTTGTTATTGCGGGTTAGAAGAGTTGATAAAGAAGTGTCGATTAGAATTTCCTGAGCTGAAGATTGATTTACTAGATCTTCGCCCTGAAGAATGGCTGTCCGTTGACGGAGTAACTGTTTCAAAGAAAAAATTATCTGGAGATCCGATGGGCAATACATTCGTAGCGCTAAACGATGCCAGTGAGTTTTTTGATTTTAGCGGAAACGGTCAGTTGTATGGAGCGTCTTTTAATATTGATGAAACGAATGAGCACCATCAAGGCGAGCGCCATGAGTATATGCTTTGTCGGACGCCGATGGACGCTGATGTACTTATTAATTTACCAAAACTTAAAACGCATAAAAAAGTAGGCCTTACCTGTTCGCTGAAAAACCTTGTTGGCATTAATGCAAATAAAAACTGGCTGCCTCATCATACTGAAGGAACGCCGGATACAGGTGGAGACCAGTTTCCGGTGGCGACTACGAAAGCGAGGCTTGAACACTCATGGATGGGCCGTGTAAAACGTATCGTAAATGGTAGGCCTGCATTGTCGCGGATGCTGGTTCCACTCAAGAAAGTGGGGAGGCTCTTTTTTGGTGATACACAAAAAATTGTTCGTTCTGGAAATTGGCATGGTAATGATACTTGTTGGAGAATGGTACTCGACTTGAACAAGTGCCTCTTTGATTTTGATGGATCAGGCCGAGCTAGAAAAACTCCACTTCGTTATCTCGCGGTTGTGGATGGGATTATTGGAGGAGAAGGCAATGGCCCAATGGCACCAGATAGAAAGCCGTGTGGAACAATCATTGCTGGAATACATCCAACTGCAGTGGATATGACTGCTGCAACACTAATGGGATTTAATTGGCAAGACATTCGTTTATTGAAAAATTCTTTTACTATCGAAAAAAGAAATTTTGTTCCTTTTCAACATAGTAATATTCAAGTGATATCCAATAAAGAGGAATGGAATGGGCCTCTTTGCCAAATGACCGACTGGTTTGATTTCGTGCCTCATTTTGGATGGGTGGGAGCGATTGAGCGTAATAATTCAACATTATCTGAGAAATGAGCTTGGAGGATAAACTTTATCCATTTCTATCTCTCTATGACCGTTTGCCGCAAGGCGCCCGTAATGCTATTGGCTCAATGTATCGCCTAATGCCTAGACGGATTCGCTATGGTAAGGCTTATGGTGAATTCCGTTGTTTAGCCGAAGAATCGCCAGAATGGAGTACATCAGAGATCGCAGAATACCAGCTCCGAGAATTACGCCGTACTCTGGTCAATGCCGCTGGTTATAGTCCTTATTATCAACGCACTTTTGCGAAGGCTGGTTTTGATCCTAGTCAACTTAGTTCAGCTGATGAGCTTGTTAACTGTCCATTGTTAAGCAAAGAAGACATACAAAAAAATCTTACTGGTTTAACTTCTACAAATATTTCTGATTCTCAAAAACTGTATATAACCACAGGAGGATCTACTGGTGTTCCGGTTGGATTTCATCTTCAAAAAGGCATAAGTCGGCCTAAAGAACAGGCCTTTATGGAAGCCAATTGGAAGCGTATTGGGTATTTCGATAAAGCGCGACTAGCACTAATCCGAGGGCAAGTAACAGACTCTAGGTCCAGTGGAAAAATCATATCTTACGATGCCACCAGAAATTGGTTATTACTCTCTTCTTCTCATCTAACTGATGAGCGTATTCCGGAATATCTAAATGAGCTTGAAAAATTTAATCCGGATTTCTTATACGTTTATCCATCTTCCGCATTGCAGTTGGCAGAATTTTTAGAACGGCATAATCAAAATTGGCGGGTGCCGGTTCAAGGAATGTTTTGTGGTTCAGAGCAGTTGACAATAAGTCAAAAAAGAAAGCTAGAAACAGTTTTTCAATGCCGGGTAATTCGTTGGTATGGGCATTCAGAACGAGCTGTGCTTGCGGCCGAAGGTACTCGTTCCGATTTATATTATTTTTGGCCCCACTATGGATTTGTAGAGTTTGGAGATCAGAATGATGATGGCCTTTGTGAAGTCATTGCCACTACATTCGATAACCTTGCGATGCCGCTAGTTCGATATAGGACAGGTGACTATGTACGCTTGGCCAAGCTTGATGCAACGCGTGAGTTTCTTTGGCCTGCCGTGGAGGAAATTTCAGGGCGAGAACAGGAATTTCTCATAACTTCTAGCGGCCGTCGTATTTCACTGACTACCTTTAATATGCATGATGCGATTTTTGATGACTTGTATGCAGTGCAGTTCTTTCAGCCTGAACCCGGAATTGCTGAGTTTCGCTACATAACTTCCTCTAGTTTTCATTCATCGCGATTGGAGAACATAAAGAGCGGAATTATAAGAAAGCTTGGTGATGATTTTCAATTGACTATGCGGGAAGTCGAAGAGGTTGAAAAGACTCCTAGAGGAAAACATACTTGGCTTGTAACCAAGCTTTGATTCCCGCTTGGCGAAACAGGGGCATTGGGAGTATGGTTCCCGAGTAATGTTTAAAGACAAAGCGGCAAAGATTTTCATTCATTGGCTGGTAGTTGCCGCCCTGCTAGCTAACCTTACATATGGTGCTAAGGTATATTCTGAGAGCGAAGCGGTTTCTGAGGAGAATGACCCACATGCCAATCTGGATTTGTTTGTGAATGTGCTCGAGCGTATTCGCAGGGATTACGTCGATGGTAAAGATCTTACTTATCAGGATCTTGTTCATGGGGCTTTAGAGGGGATGCTAAGCAAATTAGATCCGAATAGTGAGTTTATGCCTCCTGTTAAATACAATTACCTTAAGGAGGACACAGAAGGAAATTTTGGAGGAGTTGGTGTTCATATTAATATTCAAGATGGATATCTTACAGTACTGGCGCCGATGGAGGATACACCTGCCTTCGAGGCTGGAGTGATGTCAGGGGATCGATTTATTAAGATTGATGGAGAGAATGCTCGAAATATTTCGATGCCCGAGGCGATGAAAAAACTTAGAGGGAAGCCGGGGTCAAAGGTTGCGGTAACGCTATTCCGCCCTTCGTCTGGTAAGAATATTGACGTTAAACTCAAGAGGGCATTGATAAAGGTTTCGACCGTTAAGGATATCAATAATCAACGTAAATTTTATGTCGATGAAAACAAAATAGGATATATTCGTATAACCCAATTTGGTGAAGAGACAGCCCGTGATTTAGAGGAGGGGATCAAGCAACTTGAAGTTCAAGATATGAAGGGGCTGGTTCTGGATCTACGTCATAACCCAGGTGGTTTACTCGATCAGGCTGTAAAGGTTTGTGAAAAGTTTTTAGCTCAAGGAGAATTAATTGTGACTACAGAGGGCCGTCGAAAAAGTGAGAATTCAATACATAAGTCTTCTGGGCGATACGCTCGGCCAGAACTACCCCTGGTTGTTTTGGTCAACGAATTTAGTGCCAGCGCCTCTGAAATCGTTGCTGGTTGTATGCAAGATCTTAAACGGGCAAAGATTGTTGGAAAGAAAACTTTCGGAAAAGGTTCTGTTCAGAAAATATTACCGCTAACTGGACAGGAAGGTTCGGCTTTGCGTTTAACTACTGCGAAATATTATACCCCTAGCCATAAGGTTATTCATGGTAAAGGCATAGAGCCGGATTATAAAATCTCGATGAGTAGAACGGATGAGGAGTTGCTATTTTTGTCTCGCACCCCAGGAGGCATGAAAATGATAGATGAAGATCGGCGAGAGGAAGTTAAGAATTTTAAAGATCCACAAATGGTAAAGGCAATGGAGATCTTAGTTGGCAAAAAGAAGCTTCGCGCTCAGGCGGATAAAAAGAAAAAAGAAGAGGATAAAATTGCTGAACCTGAAGCCGAGAAAGAAGCCGATTCACCAAATAATGATTCAGTTGAAAAAACGCTGGATAAGCAGGAATAATCCATTTGTTTGGTTAAGTTGGCTTTTAATTTATGTTGTTGATTGCCGTTGAAACCTCCTGTGATGAGACCAGCGTAGCTGTGCTAAAAGGTGGTTGCGTTCTAGCCAATGCGGTTTCATCCCAAGCAAAGTTGCATGAGGAATATGGTGGAGTAGTCCCTGAACTCGCTTCGCGAGAGCATCTTCGTAATCTAATGCCAGTCGCTCGACAGGCGCTTGCTCAGGCTGGTGTTAAGCCGAATCAGATCGACGCAGTTGCGGGAACCCGAGGCCCTGGCCTTCCCGGAGCATTGCTTGTTGGTTTGCGCGCCTCGCAAGGAATTGCTTTTGTTTTAGATAAACCGTTTATTGGCATTCATCATCATGAGGCACATCTTTACTCACCATGGATCAATGGGGATCCTTTATCTTTAGAGTTAGATGCTTTTGAGCCCAATGTTTCTCTTATTGTTAGCGGAGGCCATACTATGCTGGTCCAAGTTTTAGCGCCAATGAAACACCGTGTGCTCGGCATAACAGTGGATGATGCCGCCGGCGAATGTTTTGATAAAGTTGCAAAGCTNATAGGCCTGCCTTATCCCGGAGGCCCAGAACTTGATCGTCTAGCCAAAGAAGGCANTGATAAGGTCCATAAATTTCCNNGNCCNAAACTTAANGATNAATCTNATGACTTTAGTTTTAGCGGNCTNAAGACATCAGTTCGNTATTTTATTCGNGACAANCCTGAAGTTCTAGAAGATGGATTGCGTTTGCGNNATCTCTGTGCAGGAGTTCANGCCGCGATTGTGGAAGTTCTTGTCAAAAAAACAGTTCGTGCTGCAAAGCAGCTTGGCGTGCGTTGTCTGACAGCTTCAGGGGGAGTAACTTGCAACAGNGGATTGCGAAATGAGCTTGAAAAAACATGTAGGCAGGAGGGCTTTACGCTACGTTTAGCAAATCCAAAATTATGCACCGACAACGCTGCAATGGTAGGAATGATAGCTCACATGCATCTAGCTAATGACTNTGAAGTAACTTCACTTGATGCTGAGATTANGCCCAATTGGNCCCTTGAANAGTTAGNTTGAATTTGCANTTACAAAGTCAGATGAAAATAAAATTTAATTTTGCCATTATTTTATTGGCAATGATTAAGGCTTCGGTGAATGGGGCTGATTTGAAAATTGAATTAGCTTCTGAAATTTCCAAAGTGGTAGTGAAAGTCAATAAACTTGATCAAACTCGGATCGGTTCACTGATGTTTTCTGATGATCTGAATAATTGGTTTCCGACAGCTTCAACTGACCAGACTTCATTAAATTATAATGAGCATCCGATTTCAGGTCTGCGTTATTTTCAAATTCTAGAAACAACCCCGCCAAGACTAAGTTCCTCTTTGAATTGGAAAACGAATCTTAATCTGCCGGGGGATAAATTTCTCATTGAATTCAAGGCTCAGGACGGCGTATGGATACCGCCTGGAAATAATAAAACTAAGGAGACGCAGTGGGTTAAATTCACTGTGTTGATGGATGATCTTACTACGGTATATTTTCAAAATGGAAGCAGTATAAAATTTCATTATGACTTTGGAACAAAGTTTGTACCTGAGTTTGATGGAATGTCGCATATGGAGTTTGATAGGGCTTCCCTGTTTCATGCTGGCCGACGTGCTGTAATTGGAGCTGTATTGTTCTCTGCAAAGCATAGTGAATACGCAATCCAATTTGTAGGGCAAGATAAGATTCCTGTGCCGATGGTGCGTTTCCTTTGGCAACTGGTTGATGGTGTGATTGATAAGCCGGAGACGTTGCGAGGTTTATATATGCCGACATATGAGCAAGCGGACGTCAGCGGTAATGTTGCGCAAGCATTAGGTGAAATTGATGTGCCATTGGTGTCAGCGCAGCGTTGGGAAACAGGCTCTGATGTAGTCTATTCACTTGGTTGGGCAATGGGTCGTTTGCTGTTTGTTGAAGGAAGCAAGATTTCAGAAGCCTTTCGCTCGGGAAAGTTGAAGAGTGATGATATATTGCTTACTGACTATGTCCCGGCCGAAATTCCACGTGTTGCCGGGATTATTACGCTAAATCCCTCGACGCCGAATTCTCATGTTGCAATTTTAGCTAAAAATTTTGGTGTTCCTTTTTATTACGAAGGAGATGAGGCTACACGATTGACACTACCTTCCTTGGAGGGTCGTGAAGTAATGATGCGCACAAAATCTGGCGGTGGTATTAACCAATCACAGGATAATTCGGCTAAATTAATTACGCTTGAGGCAGATTTGTCAGACGCATTCAGGAAAGAGATCAGTAAACTAAAGACTCCACCGGTTTTAGAATTTGAGCAAAAAAAAACATCAGGTGTTTATACGAAGGAAATAAAATCGGTAAAACCTACTGATACTGAATATGTTGGAGGTAAAGCGGCTAAGTTCTATCTACTGCGAAAGCATATTCCAAATAATTCGCCTGATCCAGCAATAGCTATAACATTTGATCTTTGGGATGAATTCATGGAGCAGCGCTTGGATAATGGTAAAACTATCCGAGAAGAAATAGATGACCGTCTATTAAAAGCGCAGGAGTCAGGACTTCAGGCTGAATTGGAGGACACGCTAAAGAGTGTTCGTAAATTGATAAGGGGAGGAGAATTTCTTGAGATTCAAAGACAAGCGATTATTGCGGCTCTGGACCCGTTTGAAAAAGATCGGAAGATTAGATTTCGTAGCTCTACTAATATTGAAGATAGTCGTTATTTCACTGGGGCAGGCCTCTATGATAGCTACAGTGGCTGTCTGCTTGATGAATTGGATAATGATACTAGTGGCCCTTGTGCTTGTGACGGCTCCAAAGGAAAAGAACGAGAGGTGTTTCTTGCAATAAAACGGGTGTATGCAAGTTTTTATAATAACAACGCCTATCTGGAGAGGCTGCGTTTTGGCGTTAATGAGAGTGAGGTTGGTATGGCAATTCTTGTACATCATTCTTTTCCGGATGAGATTGAGTTGGCAAATGGAGTAGCAGTTTCAGAGTTCTATAAATATTCAGGTGCTTCTTTTAATATGAAGACTAGCCTCTCAACCCAAATTGGGGCTACCAGTGTGACGAATCCNGACACGACTGCTGTTCCGGAGATGGTAAGTGTTTCTGGGTATCGTTCTTCGAATGGCTCTACAAGTCGCAGAATAAATTTTAATAGTAGATCTAGCCTATTACAGGTAGGGCAAGATCATGTCATGGATTGGAAAAAAGACTATGAGACATTGCATCAGCTGTTAGAGAAAGTAACCTCCGGATTTTCGCGTTATGCTAAGGACAGTAAGAATTATACACTTGATTTTGAGTATAAGAAAATTAATCCAAAAAAACTGATTGTTAAACAAGTTCGAGAGGTTCCAATACAACCACAGTTAGATAACCCGACCCCAGTGTTGGCTGGCGGCCAAGCGATGCTTCGATTATTTCAAGGCGAGCATGGTGGCAGTGTTTTTGCTCGGCATAGGTTGAAATCTGTTTGGAATATTCAGGCTTTAAGTCGCGTGCTAAGCACTGCTGGTAAAAATTCGTCTCTTGTTGATACTGCTTCTTGGACTCGCGTGATCGATGGTGAAACTCTTGTAATTCAAAATGGATTAGATAATTGGGNCGGACACCAATTCAGTAAAAGAATAGAAAACAATNTAACTTATTTGATTGATCAGTGGGAGGAAGAGCGCGGAGGAGAGATTGTAAAATATAAATTGTCTGCCGGTATTCCGCGTTGGATGCCAGATCGTAATTCACCCATTATTTTTGCTGATGAATTACATTGGAAATTAGAAGCAAACTACAAAAAATTTAGAACCGATCATCAACATCAGTCATTTGGGGGGGCTGGATTAACTGAGAAAAAGGTTCGTACAGATCAAATCGAATTAAGGAGGTTTGATCCTTCCGCAGTTGTCGCTTCTGATGATTTACTACAACAGCGTTTCGCGAAGAGCAAAGATGGGAAGAAAATTCAAATTGAATTCTTTTGGCCACCTCATCCCACCGGCCCGACTGCAGGATACACAGCTCCGCTTCAGGCTTGGAAGGAGACTGTCATTACTGGATTAACTGAGGATCCAATTATTCTTAAGGGTTGGTATTCGCAAACTTATGCGCCAGGACATCATAATTTTTGGGAGGAATTTATTTTTGANCCGTCGAAGGAAGAAGGTATTCCTGATATTCAACTTAATGAACTTGAGGAAGCTGACGTTAAATTAATTTACCTTTTCAATGACCGTGGTCGGTCTGCTTCTGCATACATTATTGGATTTGATGATCAAGCCCGAGCATTTTAGTTAATTATAATTAAGTAAATTGGAGGTATTAAACCCCAAGTTTAGACTCACTGCTCGACTACTTTGTGTTATTTCTTCACTATCTGGCTCCTTCCAAATAATAAAAATTGAGTTCCGTAAAAGTTAAAAAAACGATTAGACAAAAGGTGAAGCGCCTTTCTCCTTTTGGGATTGGACACACTAAGCCCAAGCATTTTCGGGACATGCTAAAAGTGGTTTGGGAAAATAGGGATAACCTTGGTTACGCTTGGAAGGTGCTTAGTAAAGGGGTCTGTGACGGGTGCGCGCTTGGGGTTGCTGGACTACACGATTGGACGCTTGATGGTGTTCATCTTTGCATGACGCGTCTTAATCTGATGCGTTTAAACACAATGCCAGCCTTAGATATTGATCTTTTAAAAGATGTGTCTGAGCTGAAAAATAAATCCAATGTCGAGTTGCGAAATTTGGGGCGTATTCCCTATCCAATGTTACGCAGAAAGGGAGAGTCTGGTTTTTCTAGAATTTCCTGGGAGGAGTCTTATCAGATTCTATCTGAGCGTTTGCGTGAAATTGATCCCAAGCGATTTGCTTTTTTCGTTACGTCTCGTGGAGTAACTAACGAGGTTTACTATATCGCCCAAAAAGTTGCGCGTTTTCTTGGGACTAACAATGTAGATAATGCAGCTCGACTTTGTCATTCGCCTTCTACAGCTGCCATGAAAGCTGCTATTGGCTATACTGCAACAACCTGCAGTTATAAGGATCTTTATGGGACTGACTTGATCGTTTTCTTTGGTTCAAACCCGGCCAATGATCAACCTGTNATGACCAAGTATCTTCATGAGGCAAAGAAGCAGGGCACCAAGATTGCTTTGGTTAATCCTTATGATGAACCGGCTATGAANCGTTATTGGGTTCCATCTTCTGTTGATAGCGCACTATTTGGAACTGATATTACTGACTATTGGTTTCCAGTTTCACAAGGGAGTGATATCGCTTTTCTTTATGGTGTTTTGAAAATTCTTTTTGAGAATGATTGGTTAAATCATGAGTTTATCAAAAACCATACCGTTAATTTAGACCAGCTACGTTCACAAACAGATAAGGTCTCGTGGNAAGATATTGTTCAGCAGACTGGCTTAACGCAAAATGTTATTCAGGAATTTGCAGAATTAATTCGTGATGCAAAGAATGCTGTTCTTGTTTGGAGCATGGGGATTACACAGCATCCTTGGGGTGCTGACGGTGTGCAAATGATAATGAACCTTGGTCTTTTGCGAGGTTATGTTGGTCGCGAAAAAAATGGGTTAATGCCTATTAGAGGCCATTCTTCCGTACAAGGAGGAGCAGAGATGGGGGCTTATTCAACTGTTTTTCCAGGGGGCTTGCCGATCAATGATGATAATGCAGAAGCGCTATCCCAACAGTACGGATTCGAGGTGCCTAACTGGGTAGGTATAACGACGACAGAGATGATTGATGCTGCGCATGCGGGTCAGTTGGATTTGTTTTTTTGTTTAGGCGGCAATTTTCTTAGAAACCTTCCAGAGCCTGATTATGTTGCTAAAGCTTTAAGTNCCGTTCCATTGCGAGTTCACCAGGATATTATTTTGAACGATCAAATGTTTGTAGATCCTGGCTCAGAAGGGGTGTTATTGCTGCCCGCTAAGACACGCTATGAGCAAGATGATGGAGGCATTTCTACAACCACTGAGAGGCGAATTGCATTTAGTCCAGANATTCCTCGTCAGGTTGGTGAAGCCAAGGCTGAGTGGAAAATTTTAATAGAATTGGCTCAAGCTACTTGGCCAGAAAAAGCAGATAAACTGGGATGTGAAGATGGTTGGAAAGTGCGAGAGGAAATTGCACGGGTTGTTCCGTTTTATGATGGGGTGCAGCATTTAAAGAAGACACACGATGCAGTTCAGTACGGGGGGCCCCAATTNTGTACAGAAGGTAATTTTGCAACTCCTGATGGTAATGCCCATTTCTTTCCTGTTGAATTACCTCCGCTCCGTTTAAAAAAGGGACTTTTCTTTGCAAGTACAAGGCGTGGAAAGCAGTTCAATTCATTAATTTATGATGAGCGTGATCCTATCAATGGGGCTAAACGCGAATCTGTTTTAATTAGTGAGAGTGACGCGGATGAATTAGGTTTAGCNAATGGNGATTCCATTCGACTAAAGAATGATNTAGGAGAATTTAATGGAGTGGTATTTAAGGCNCCGATTGCAACTGGAAATTTGCAGATTCACTGGCCAGAGGGGAATACAATAATTCATCGTGGAAGTATTGATGCCAGAGGAGGAGTCCCTAACTATAATGCGTGGGTGAGGCTNGAAAAAATTTAGTTAATATCCGGTATGGAAAAGTGGATCACCGACGACGCATCATTGCCCTCTGAATGTCTCGGTCTGAGTCACGTTTCTTGATGCTCTCTCGCTTGTCTGATGATGCCTTCCCTTGCCCAATCGCAAGTTGCACTTTCACCTTTCCGTTTTTCCAATAAAAAGAAAGAGGAACGAGTGCTTTCCCTTTTATTGCTACGAAGCCAAATAATTTACTAATTTCCTTCTTGTGCAGCAGCAGCTTACGACGTGCCTTAGGTTCATGATTTGCAGCGTTGCCGTGCGAGTACTCATCAATGTGAGCGTTGTAAAGCCAAACTTCATTTTCATCAACGCGAGCGAATGCATCCCGAATCTGACCTTTTCCGGCTCGCAGCGATTTTACTTCGGTGCCGGTTAGGACAATACCNGCTTCNAGAGTNTCCTCGATGTGATATTCGTGGCGAGCTTTTGAATTTGTAAGAATAGTATCCATAAAAAATCAGCCAGAGGTGTTTACCTCTGGCTGATGGTAAATCTGATAACCTNCGNTTAGGNCTTTCGGGTCCGGCGGCGAGTTTTTCTNTTTGGCTTGGGAAGATTGCATTCCCAGCTCATTTTACCCTCGATAATTTCAGTTAGGGCGATATCTGCTGTGCTTAAGCCNGCGGTTTCCATTATCAATGGACGATTNCCNCCGGAGCTTAACTGTCGTACACGACGAGATACCANNTTGATCAACACATTTGGATTGCCAACCANTTTCAANGCTTTTTCACTTAATTCTGCCTTCAAAATGATCTTTTTTACTCGAAAAAGGGCGCGAACTATTTCAAAGCATGTGATTTGGTGCAAGCACTTATTTCGTGACTAAAAAACATCTGAAGTTACCGTCTTNGCNGTGTCAGGGAGGCAAACTAAACCTGTAGCCTTGAGCATCGCTGGTTCAGATTGTAGCGGGGGTGCTGGTTTACAAGCAGATCTAAAAGTGTGGTCTGCTTTGGATGTGCATGGTTCNAGCGTAGTGACTTGTCTCACTGCTCAGACTCCAGGGTCCTTTACTGGCCTTGAGCCTGCCACATCACGTTTTGTTGAGGATCAGCTGGATTCGGTTTTGAGCAGTCTGAAGGTGAAATCAGTCAAGACTGGNATGCTTTATTCACGATCGATTATAGAAGTTGTGGCAAAGCATTTAAGTAAATTTCGAAAGTGTCAGTTGGTGGTGGATCCTGTAATGATTTCAAGTACCGGGNCTCCTCTGANTAAGCCAAGTGCCATTAAAGCTTTGGTAAATTCCTTGTTGCCTATAGCTANGCTTGTAACNCCGAATCTTGACGAAGCATCTACTTTGGNCAANCAACCTGTACGAGATCAAGAGGACATGCGGGAGGCNGCTCGGCATATCTATGCTCAGTTTGGNTGTGCGGTTTTAGTGAAGGGAGGGCACCTAAAAACATCTGAGGCAATTGATTTGTTTTATGATGGAAAAGAGGAGTTATTACTTNCTGCGCCTCGTTNAAAGCGAATATCGCCNCCNGGNACTGGATGCANTTATTCTTCTGCAATTACAGGTTATTTAGCTAAGGGAGAACCTTTGGTATCGGCAGTAGTATTGGCAAAGCAATATATAACAAAGTCTTTTGAGAATGTGTACAGGGCAGGAAAATATAACTTTTTGGGCTAATTAGNACTTTGTTNAAGCAATGTTTTTGGCAACTTTTNANCCTNTTTGGTNATTAATACAGCCGACTGTCAGTAGAGTCGTTTGGTCAGATCGGGTTTTTAATGGCACAATTTACTTANAAAGCTAGAAGCAAGTCTGGGGAAGTGATGGAGGGGCTTCTTGAGTCTTCAGATCGAGCTGGGGCGATGTCTCAGCTCAAGGGNGATGGTTTATTTCCAGTATCAATTGAGCTGGCCAAAGGTAAANCAGCNAAGGCAAAAAGATCTTCAAGGNNAGCTAAAGACCAGAATGNGCCAAAAGCNATTCAGNAAAANACCAAACCCTCAAGACGGNTTGGTAGAAGTCGTAATAGAAAACCTAAACTGCAGGAATCCGCTACATGGCTTTTGCAATTGGCAAACTTATTGCGATCAGGCATGCCGCTTACATTGGCGCTCAACAGTATGGTNAGTATTTCTGGCAAAGGNATAAGTGAGGAAATTGCTGAAGAATTAAAGAAGAATGTTACNGAGGGNAAAACCCTTTCAGAAGCAATGGCCAAACACCCGCTGATCTTTAACGAGATGTCAATTAACATGGTTAGAGCCGGTGAAGAGAGCGGTGCCTTGGAACAGGTGTTGCGTCGGTTAGCCATTCATTTTGATCGTTTTGCTGAGGTTCAATCAAAGTTTATCTCAGCGATGATTTATCCTGCGATTGTTTGTTTGGTTGGTTTTGCGATTATTTTATTTTTCATGGTTTTCATGCTCCCAAAATTTAAGGATATTTTTGATGACATGGGTGATGGATCGTCCCTTCCGGTATCAACTCAGTTTCTTATGAGCCTAGGAGAGTATGCTATAAGTCCTGCGTTTTGGATTATATCCATGATGGTGGCATT
>PAOJ01000030.1 GCA_002708005.1 Verrucomicrobiales bacterium
TGATAGCGCGAAAATCTGAGTTCTAACTCGAATGCTTTAATACAAAAGTATGATTTTTGTGTTGGCACTAATGTTTGCATAGGTCTAGATTTGTTCTGTCGCATTCGTAAACAGGCANTCGCTTGGCAAGGAGATGAACGTCGATACAGTAATTTGGGATAAGCTCAGTCGTGTAGTNATGACTTTGCTAGTTNTNGCTGCCTTAGTTTGGGTGGCNGTTCTTTATTTTCCTCTTATGCATCAAAATGAAGCTATGAGGCAGCANATTATTGAGTTGGATCAGCAGATCGAACATGAGGAAANGGTTAATCGAGAGNTGCGCCTAGAGATTGATTCTCTNAAGAGCGATCCNAAAACAGTAGAGCGNTTGGCTCGNGAACAGTTAGGTTTGGCGAGGCCAGATGAAACTGTTATTCGTTTTGATATTTCTCAATAGTCTTTTATTCCCCAAAGATAACCCAGTTCGACAGCTTGGTTCTTGAATTTTCCCATGTGAGAAACAAAACTGCTTTTCTGTGAAATACCGTAGATTTGGTAAAACTGAACTTCAGATGCCTGTATTCTCTTGTGGGGGTATGAGGTATCAGCACAAGTGGGAGGATATTAATCCCAGTGAGGTGCCTGATGATGGCCAAGCTAATCTTGAGGCGACAATACATCGCTCTTTAGAGCTAGGCATTAACCACATTGAGACGGCTCGAGGTTACGGTTCTTCTGAGATGCAGCTCGGTTTTTTGCTTCCTAAATTGCCCCGCAACGAAATAATCGTTCAGACTAAGGTTCCACCTTTTGCTACTCAAAAGGAGTTTCTCGATACATTCGATAAGTCTATGGACTATCTTAATTTGGATCACGTTGATCTATTGTCTCTGCATGGCATAAATAACCAGCAGTTTCTTGATTGGTCACTTCGAAAAGGAGGAAGTGTTGAAGCAATACATAAATTGATTGATGAAGGAAGAGCGAAGCATATAGGATTTTCTTCACATGCCTCAACGAACATCATTCAGTCCGCGATTGAGAGTGATGAATTTGAGTACGTTAATCTTCATTGGTATTTCGTTAACGATCTAAATTGGTCCTGCATTGAAGCAGCATCAAAGCGTGACATGGGAGTTTTTATTATAAGCCCGAATGACAAAGGAGGAAAACTATATGCGCCACCAGCTAAATTAGTTGATTTATGTCAACCTTTGTCACCTATGCAGTTTAACTCTCTATATTGCTTGAACCGCTCCCAGGTTCATACCCTAAGTTGTGGGGCGGCAAAACCAAGTGATTTTGACGAGCATATTGCAGCGCTCGATCATTATGATCATATTAATGAAGTTATATCTCCGATTGAGTCGGGGTTGAGGGAAGAAATGAGAAGGGTGCTTGGTAATGATTGGTGTGAAAAATGGTTTGAGAATATACCTGAATACATTGATGTTCCGGGGCAGATCAATGTTCTTGAAATTATTCGGTTATGGACTTATGCCAAATCTCTGGATTTGGTTGATTGGGGTAAGATGCGCTACAATTTGTTAGGGCAGGCTGATCATTGGTTTCCTGGTGAAACTGCTGCAAAGTTGTCTCAACTAGATCTTACTGACATTTTGTCAAATAGCCCGTTTTCAAAACTTATTCCAAATATCCTCAACGAAGCACATGAGATGCTTTACGATGTTCCAGCAAAACGCCTTAGTGAGTCAGATTAGCTTTTGATTAATTATTAGGTACGCTAAGTGGTTTGTTTTCAGTATAGGATCTTTCACCTAACTCTGAGAGAATAAAACTCATCCTAACGTCTTGATGGGTGATAGGGGTTGGAACCCCTTGCAGTATACAGTCTCTAAAAGCTTCTAGTTCCCTCTGATACGCTTCTCGATAGCGTGTTGGGAATGAGTGTTCAATCTTTGGTTTGAGAAGTCCATCATTGTTTGATAGCAAGGTTGTAATTGGCAGGCGATTTTCAGCCTGTAACATTCCTTTGCTACCAAATACTTCAATGCGTTGATCATATCCGTAAGATGCAAAACGATTCACATCAATACTTGCNATCATTCCGTTGTCGTATTTNAGCGCTACAAGAACATTGTCNAAATCATTTAAGGCTCTGATCTCTTCAACAAAGCTACTTCCTAATGTGTATATTTCCACTGGATCCTTGCCTGTAATGAAGCGAAGCATATCAAAGTCATGTACAATGCAGTCATGGAAAATTCCATTGGATTTACTGATGTAATCCATTGTTGGAAGCGGTGAATCACGAGATGTGACCCTTAACATTTGTAATTGACCGACTTTTGAGGCTTTAACTTCAGACGCCAAACTNGAGAANGAAGGGTCNAATCTACGATTAAAGCCAACAAATAGTGGTAGATCNGTCTTTTCAGCTAATTNAAANCAGCTGTCAATTTCNNTTAAACTNTTACCTAAGGGTTTTTCAGAGAAAACAGGTTTATTAGCCTTTAGTGNAGCTTCAATTTGTTTGTGATGTTCGTTAGTGGGAGTGGCAATAATTACCGCATCAATATCGCTTTGGCCAAGTGGNTCNTCAATGTTAGTTGAATAGTCACATTCCAAGTCTTTTGCTACNNGCTTGGCTACTGACTCATCCAAGTCCATCACGCATTTAAGATTAAGTTCAGGTATTGATTGGATGCTTTGGATATGNAACTTTCCAGCTCGACCAAGCCCAAACAGTGCTATGTTTAATTTTTCCAGTGAATCCATAGAATTAATAATNATTATTTAAAGGAGCCTAATTAATAACTGTGGGGTTCCTCTAAAAAAGAAGCCTTACAATAGTTATTTTGTTTTTAGCTCTTTTGCGGTTTTTGCACCATTTTTTCGNAGAAGTGAAATGGCTTTTTCCTTATTAGCTTTTTGAGCCCAATCAAGTGGTGTTCCTGTAGCAAAAAGTTTAACACCATCTTTTGTTAATGCATTTACTTGGGCCTCTTTATTTAATAAGAGTTCGATTATTCGGTTGTCATCTGACAAACTTGCAGAGTGTAAAGGTGTTACGCCTGAATTGCTTTTTGCGTTTGTGTTAGCTCCATTCTGGATTAAAAAATCTACAAAATTAAACTTATTGTTACTTGTAGCATAATGCAACGGAGTGTGGCCAGAGCTCGTTGTCGAGTTAACTTTCGCTCCCGCATCTAGAAGTATTTTAGCCTCTTCTGTTTTTTTATTTTCTATAATGTAACAATGTAATGGCGTCATGCCTCGACCGTCTTTAGCATTAAGATCGGAACCTTTGGCAATTAATTTTTTAATCACCTTTTCAGTTGATGCCCAGTGAAGTGGTGTTCTGCCACGCTTATCAAGGCTGTTGACATCAACTCCTGCATCCAAATGCTCATTTACTATCTCTATTGCTCCGAGAGAGGCTGCTTCCCATATTTCTAACTTGGGTTTATCTGGTTGTGGCTGCTCCTGTGATATGGAATTTGTTGATTGCAGCTTAGCAGAGGGCACAGGTGTTGAGCCTTTTGTGGCCGGAGTTTTAATTGGTTGATNAGAGTCTTTACAACCTGTCACAAGCAAAATAGCTGAAATAGAAATACAAACTGCCTTAATCATGAACAAATTGTTACGGTGGTTAGAAAATTTTTCAAGTATCACTGAGNCTGNNTTNNNTNTAAAACTTACGATNCGAGNTTTANTNTTAATAATAAAANTTGANGNCTTACTGTTGAGNNACTTCAANNAAAAGNTCGTTNCGCCTTAGGAATGGNGGNGTCCANGGNGTNTCNTANAAGGCNTTNATTGGTTTNCCTAGAGATTGCAGGTNATTTTTTTTGATCCATTTACTAAGCTGATTTTGGATTTTTATTGGGGCACCTTGCACTCGACGACCGGAATAACGATGCGTGGCATACAAGCCGGATTTTCTCGTGACGGTTTGTACGGCTTCATTAATTGGAGTAGGTACTTTCTCTTGCTTAATCTTTTCTGGCAGTACAAAAGACATAGATCTTTCTCCATTATTTTCACTGGTGAACACAGGCGTAGTCATGGCTATTTTACTTTTGCTTGAATTATTGCCGTCTATGTAGCGGAAAAGTCGCATAAAGCCACTGTCATCGGTGTCCTTCATTTTTGTTTGTACAAGATTTAGATTCGAATAGCGTCGTAATTCTATAGGCCCTTCTCGAATTATAACTTGGTGAGATGCTTCTTCATATCCAGCGCGGGTAAGTTTAATGCTTGAACAAGCAGTCATAAAGATAACTAAAAAGCATAATATAATTAATTTAATCATAATTATTGAGTGATTTCTTCTAGGATTTTCCTTTGATTGCTTCTGTTTGCTTTTTGATTTTCATGAATAATGATTGTGAATGAAAGTTGTAACTTTTCTCCGGCTTTCAATATGAGTTTGCTTTCTTTTCCTTTTTTCATGGCATCTCGACCAAATTGGTTGGCCACCATTAATCCATAGTTGCGATTGTGCCACCAAGGTATCCGAGGTGTTCTGTTTTNAGCTAAGACTGTGATGCCAACCCATTTGTCGTCGATTTCTCCTGAGTAATCGCACCACATTGCAGGCTCTCCCCAAGTTTCTTTNGCTCCAAATTGATCGTTACTATTGCTAATAAGACCNCCATTTTTTTCTATTAAAGGTGTGGCCAGTCGCACCCCAAGACCCATTTCTTCCTGATCTCCAAANTAGAAGCCTTGNGGAGAAGAAAATTCGCTGTCGTACGTCAATTTCCAGTTGCCTTTAGATAGTCTTATGGTGTGTTTAACTTCTTCTTGGCAGATTAATTTTCCATCTTTGGTTTCGTAGTTGTTTAAAACACTAAAAGTTCCTATTGACTTTCCGCCGTTTGGTTTGGATATGAAACCTTGATGTACAACTTTTCCTTTNTTACGCCAAAAATCAAATCCAGAAATATCTCCAAATGCCATCCAGATTCCAGGATGCATAGATGCATGGTCTAGAGAGTCCTCGCCTTCTAAGGGAGGATGGTTTCTTGTGACCTGAGTGCCGCTGAGAGTGCGAATATTTTTAAAATAAGGCCTTGTAGTCGACTTGCTATTATAAACATAGGTGCCAATTTTTTGAGAGTTGATTAAGATTTCAACTTCTCCTTCAGTTTCTACGAAACTGATTTGATCATTGATTTTAGATATTGATGNATAATTTGATCGNGTGTCTTTACAGCTTACGAGAAATGCAGTCAGGTCAGCCATTTGTTGCTCGTTCATTAGCATGCCATAAGCACTTGGCATAGGAGAGGTGTTTGCGCTGCTCCTATTTGCTATCAATTTTTTTTCTAGGGTAATACTTTGTCCTGCTGCTAACCCAAGTTTGAAAGAGAGTCCACTTTCCTCAAGTGCCATTCCGGCATAGGTTTCTCCGTTTTTCATTGTGACGATATGAGTTCGGTACCCTTCTACTAGTCTGGCATTGGGTTGTAGGATTGATTTTAAAATCGTAACAGCATTCTCGCGAGAACCTATTCCGCTCAGTTCAGGACCAAAGTTTTTTCCTGCGCCATTAATTTGGTGGCAAGTAAAGCACTGGGGTCCTTGTTTATGATAAAATATTTGTTTGCCGCGATCTATATCAGCTTGTTCTAAGGCCGCTAAGACTTGCTCTTCTGTCAATGGTTTAGATTGTGGATCAATCATCGTTTGACTAAATATAGTAATGTAATTGGATTTTCCACTGTCAATTGCGTCTATTGTGTTTCCGCCAAGTGTTATGGTGTCGCCTTTCTCAAAACGGCGATGGAACAAGTCAAATACGGCATCACTGGTTTTGATNTGCATTTGGGTAGAGTTAAATTGCTTTAGCCAATATGGTTTATTCACAGGGGCGATTCGACGATCGTGACCAATATAAATATCTAATAAGCACATAGCTCTTAAATTGACAATGTTGTCTCCACGAGATCCTGAATCATCGTTGCGTGACATTAGGTACGCAGCACCCATCAGTTTTTCAGGAACGTTTTTAAATTTATAAGATCGATCTAGATAAACCTTGGAGCCTTCACTTAATCCGCCTGTAATCTTAACCATGCGTTGGGTTTCTTGCTCATTTAGCTGGACTAAGTTTGTGGACGCTTCTGGTATATCAATCTTTTGATAGTTTAATTTAACTAATGGGCCAACTCTTTCACCGTCGCGAAACATAGCTGCATTTAGTCTGGTTGATTCCTTTATAGAAAAGGGTTTTTCATAATTTTCAGATCTACCATTGGGTTCGCTGCCATCTAGCGTATAACGGATTTGTGTGTCATTGATCTTAGCTTTTATACTTATTTTTTGTGTTCCAAAAAATTCACCGCCTTTTGGATTGATTAACAAAAGGTTAGCCATTTCGCGTTCAATTTTACTTAAATAAAGAGCGGCCACGGTTGTAACTCTAGGATCAGAATCATTCATTAGAGTTTTAGCTTCTGTAGGGGTTACAAGCTGNAAATCAAGTAGGGCAAGTAAGGCNGCTAGGCGTACTCCTGATTTTTTGTCCTGCAACATGGATCTAAGTTCACTGGGAGGTAGCATGTCACGAAGTGCTCCCCAAGCAGCATAAAAAGTTAGTCGATCTTTTTCGTTTGCAGCTAAAGTTTTAATGTTCGGAGTAAATGAATCTAATCGGTCTTGCCATATGGTTTGAAGAGCAGCAAATCGAATGCGTGGGTTTTTGTGATTAAGAGCTTGAGATAGTGCTTCTGAAAATTTGCTTTTTTCATTTGTCTTTGTTTTGGCCAGTCGAAGTCTTATAGCGCGCAACGATTGTATTTTTTGATTTAAAGTGCCGTGGCCTTNTGAAANTTGAANTAGANTTTGATTAACTTTNGTNTTTTGTTTTGNATCCTTAGNTTTATGTTGGGCGAGTGTCCATATTAACCAAGTTTCTTCGGCCTGAGTTTTTGCTGCTTTGGTTAATTCGATCAATGCGTTGCTGTCCTCTGATGTATTGCGTTTAATTAATTCTCCTTGTGCATCAGTGCGCCAACTTGGAATTGGGTGGTTAAAATCATCTGCAAGTTCTTGGATGCTCCATTTGTTTATGGGCTTTAAANGCTTTTCTAANAGCCATTCTGTTTTTTTGTAAGGTGGGTTTTTATGATGCCATATGCGGAAAATCCGACCTTCGTTTTTTTGATTTTTGAGCTTTGGCTCTCCATTCCAAGTCACGCCATAATCATTACCCCAGCTGAGAATCCATAGTGCCCCGTCTGGGCCAACTTCGATATCGCTTGGCTTAAAGAGGCTTCCATTGGCGTCTGCAAAAATTTCTAGTGGTTCGTTTCCGGTGTCACTTTGTAATAGTGCTCCATCCCATCTAGGTCTCATTACATAGGTGCATTTACGGCCCCAATCGTTAATAAAGAAAACATTGCGATAACGTGGTGGAAATCGATCTAGTGAGTAGTAGATTACGCCTGTGCCAGATCCGTTGAAGAAAGGACCACTGTGTGGGGCAGTGGGTAAGTGGGTTGAGTCTGTCCAGTTATAACTCCATGAATGTCCCCACCCAAAATGTGCGCCATAAAATGGCATGAAAATTTTATCGCCATCATTCTGATCATTATCAGTGCCAAGGAAATTAAAGTTATCATCCATCGCCATATCCCAAGGGTTACGAAATCCGCGACTGATTATCTCGAGGTTTTTNCCCATTTGATCGCAGCGAAGTATACCTCCTTCCCGGCCCCAGTCATCAGAAGGGTGATGATAGTCTTTTTTGTATTTTTCTGNAGTGAACTTTTCTGCAGGTGGCAGATTGAGTGACCCTTTTGGCGATTCAACTCCCCACAGATCTCGGAAAGGTTTTGGAGCTATTCTTCCAGGTTGTGTTAGTCCTTTTGAATTTCCTTTGGACATATAGAGTTTGCCATCTGGGGCCCAGTTAAGGCCATGTAAGGAATGCTCTAAATTTCCAAGGTCTCTGTATATTTTAATGTATTCGTCGGCGATGTCATCACCATCTGTATCTCGAACAANAGTAAAATCTGGAGCATTGGCTACATAAAGATCATCTCCTTTCCATGCCAGGCCATGAATGCTGTTAAAGCCTTTGGCGAATATTTTGACATCATCTGCGATGCCATCGTTATCACGGTCAATAAGAATATTGATTGTATCTCCCGGGGTGTTTTTCCGAGGCTTTCTAAACTGTGGGCCTTGAGCAACGAATGCACGGCCCTTGCGGTCAAATGCAAGACAGGTAGGGTTTTTGATAAGTGGCTCACTGGCGAACAGGCTAATTTCAAAGCCGGTTGGCAGGGTAGGGAACTTGGACTTATTTGTGTCTAAGTTGGTTGAATCTGCAATAGCCCATGGAATGAGCCCAAGAGTTAGTGCTTTAGTGAGTGTGTTAAATAGGCGGGAGAATTTCATTGAATAACATAACCGTTTAACCAAGACCGTAGCCTATTATTTAATATTAAACTTCAGTCTTTAAAGAAAATCTAATTAACCAAGATCTAGAGGTCCGCCATGGCTAAGTTTTTTGTTTCCAAAATATTCGATGTTATGACCTACAGCATGGGCTAGAGAAATCATAAGCCGATTGTGTGCTGTGCCTTTGAGGTCGAGTGAACGCCCCATGCGGAAGCCCATGCCGTTTCCGATTAAAACGAATGGGATATTATTTAGCGTGTGGCTATTGCCTTTGCCCAGTTCATTGGTCCAGACGATAGTAGTATTATCTAAAAGACTGCCATTTGCACCTGGTTCAGGAGTTTCTGCCAATCGTTTTGTTAAATAAGCCAGTTCACCAGCAAACCATTTATTAATGCGTGTTAGTTTATCAACAGCATCATCATTTTTGTCTGATTCATGAGAAAGACCGTGGTGGCCGTCATTAATATTCAGCCAATTCATTCGAGCCTGTCCAACCGATTTCGTATATTGCAATGTTCCAACTCGAGCAAAGTCGTTAACAAAACTGTTAACCATGAGATCAATTTGCATTCTGCTTAAGCGAGGTACGTTATCATTTTGATTAGTAATGCCTGCTTCAAACTTTGGGGGATCACTAATTAAGGCTTTGTCATTTGTTTGAGCGAATTCTTTTTCCATTTGCCGAACAAAGTCAGCGTGATCATTAAGAAGGCGTTGATCTTCAGCGCTAATTTTATTNGAGACTCTTTTCAAGTCGTCACGGACAATATCTAAAATGTTGAGTAAACTTTCACGATCTTGAAGTTGACCGTAGAGTTTTTTGTACATTTGATATGGATCGTCTGTGGGGGCAACTGGTTGATTTGGGCCAGCATAAGACATGCGAGTCCATGGATCGGCTCGATCACTTACTCCCACTCCAAATTCAAGTGAACCAAACCTTGTTCGCGTGGCGTGCTGGCTTTGTAAAAAGTTTTTTATTTCCTGATCAATTGAAATACCTTTGGCCCAGCCAGCAGGNGTATCAGANCCGCCTTGAATATTACCTGGGAATAATTCAATGCCAGTTAGTAGGCAGCTCATTCCTCGCATATGGCTATCTCCGTCGCCGCGCACCTTATTGTGTAAACCGTTTAGCACAAGCATACGATTATGGTATGGTGCTAGTGGTTTCATGATTTGTTTTAATTCAAAATTTGATCCTGTGCTGTCTGGCCAAAAATTCTTTGGGATAGTGCCGTTAGGGCTGAACATGACCACGAGCCTTTTTCGAGTGGGAGCGGTTTTAGCAAGTCCCAAACTTGGAAGGCCTAAGAGAAAGGGTAAGGATGTTGCAGAAACACCTAAATTTCGAATGAATTGTCTGCGATCGATTGTATTCATAGGTTTATCATATTTCCTTCTTTTCAAGTCCTTTTAGTGCTGAAACTACGGCTATTTCGACTAGCAAATATTTGATATTGTAATTTGAGCTAGCAAAACCTTCTGATAGTTGACTTAAAGCACCTGAACCGTAAGCTTGAATGGGCTGCTTGGCAACTTGATTGAAAAGCATTTCAACGAATCTTTTGTGAGCGCTTTGACTATTAATAGCAAGNGAGGCAAGAGTGGATGGNTCCTTAATATGAATAGGATTACCTTCTACAGTAAGATATTCTGATGACGTGTCGATAGGCCTACCATTATCTGTTTTTCTGAAGCGTCCAATACTATCAAAATTTTCCAGAGAAAACCCTAGTGGATTTATAACGCTATGACAGGTCATGCAGGAATCGGCTTTAGTTGTTTGAGTGACCTTCTCTCGCATGGTCATATTTGGTTCAAATCCTTCATCTTTGAATGCTACAGCTTCTGGTGGTGGTTTAAGCGAGCGACCAAGTAGGTTTCTGGTGACGAATACGCCACGGTGAATCGGTGATGTGCTGTTGTGATAAGAGTATAATGTAAGAAGATACGGATGAGTTAATACTCCGGCTCTTTTATTGTGATCAAAGTTTGCCTGATAAAATTCGGATTCACTTCTATTGTGTTGAGCTTTATAAATTTTAGCCAAACGCGAGTTTAAAGGAATTTGGTTGGAATTAAATAAGGATCTGTAATTAGAGCCGGCATTTTCCCAAATAATTTTGTCCAAAAATATATTGAGCGAAGTCCGTAAGTCTGCCTCGATCGATTTATCGTATTGAGGAAATATTTTCTGATCCTTTGCAATTTCTTCAGCATAGTCTAGGCCAAGCCAGTGATGCATCATGCTGCGAACTTTAGCTTTTGTTCGTGGGTCATGAAGCATTCGCATAGCTTGTTGACGAACTTGATTTTCATTTTTCAATCGTCCAGCGGCTGCTGCTTGAGCTAGTTCTGTGTCAGGAACTGAATCCCAAAGTCCAAGTGCGAGTCTTGCTGCAACAGAATAGTCGTCTAATTGGCCTAGGTCAGGGTACAGAAATCGGGGCGATTTCATTGTTAGGAGAATTACTTCCTTAATCGAATCTGTTTCTGGTTTATTTGGTTCAAACCTTGAATGCACGAAGATTTGCTCTTCTTCTGTTGTTAGTGGACGGCGAAAAGCATATTCAGCAAAACGACTGCCTAATTGCTTAGCTTTAATTATTCGATCAGGAGATTTACTAGTGGTTTTAGATAATGAATCTAAATTTTTTGCTATCCAATTTGCTGTTTCTATGGCGGCGTATGTAGCTGACTCATCCCATTTTTTTGAGACAGAATTACCTCTTTTATAGCCAATACTACTGTCGTCCGGGGGGAACGGTTGACTAAAAACGAAAGTTTTATTGGATATCTTTGGAGACAAATTGCGAGATGGCAAAACTTGTCGCGAACCGTGCGGGGGCTGCCATTCCAGTTTAACTGAGGCGCTCTTGCTCTTATACTTAAAATAATCAATTTTGATTGGGTAAGCTCGTCCGCCGATTAGCCGAACGGTGCCAGTGAGTTCTCTTCGTTGTCCGCTAGAAACCCAGCCTTCGATTAATTTAAGATCCATATTGTTAACCCAGAGGCGGACGCCATTTTCACTACTAATTATGAACTTATGATTTCCGGTTTCTTCAGCAAAAACTGAACCAATCCATCGCATAGAAAACTCTTCCTGTTTGAAATTCTCATTGTTCGGATATGGTGTTGCAGAACCATAGTCGAAATTAATTGATTCGTTTATTTTATTAACGGTCTGCTTGTTTTGACTTAAATTACGGTTATTAAAATAACTGGCTTTTAATCCACCTGGTTGTTCAAAGAATGAGTTTCCATTGAAGTTGTTTATTAAGTCTGCAACCGAGTGGAGGAATTGACGATTAGTTAGGCGGGAAAGATTGATNCGAGGTTGTTTGTCTAAGGTGCGAGATTGAGGGGAGTAGAACTCTTTGAAAATATAGTCAGCTACAAGTTTAGCCTCTTCATCTATGCATAGGGAAGGATCTTCCTCCGGCATTGTCTTAGTAATGATGCGTACAAGTTTTTCTAGTGGCCAGTCACCAGTTAGAGGTTCGTCGTACTGGTTATTTACACCTTGACCTTTGTCACCATGACATTTGGCGCATTTATTGGCATATATTTTAGATCCGGGTGATGATGACCTTGCTGATACAGTTATTTGCGAAAACAAATCTGCAAGTAACAAGCCTATTAATAGGCAGATTTTTTTATATCCTAATTGCACGTTTCCCTAGAAATAGCATTTTATTTTTTTAAATGTCTATTCGCGAAATTAATGAATTGTTCCCAGTCATATGGATCCACTGAGTGGCCTCCGGTGCGCAAGTGATAGCCGATATCTCCTTCTAAAAGAGGTTGGTTGGGTGGAGGAAGTTTGACGGTATTTAGAGGTTTTTTACCAAGTAATTTGTAAACAGGCCCTGCATGGTTTGCCGATTGAAATTCTCCGTGTGGATCAGCCCAAGTGTCGGCGGTCCCGCTGGCAACGTATACTGGGCGAGGAGCGATCAGTGAAAGTAGCATATGTTGATCAACAGGNAGATCATCTTCGCGTTCGTTGAACTTACGCGCATTTATACACAGCCAGTGGGGAAAGCGATTCAATTTTACCATAGTCTCACCAAACTTTCGCCTCCATAAGGCTGCGCCTCCGCATCCAGACTGAGCAGAAATAGCCATTGCAAAGCGTTCATCCTGTGCGGCAGCCCAAAGTGTAGCTTTACCCATTTTTGAATGTCCCATAACAGCAATACGATTTGCATCGATACGGTCATTGGTTTCCAGATAGTCAAGAGCCCTCATGCCTGTCCAAGCATTNGCAGCCAGTACCCCCCATTCGTGNGCCTTGGGAAAGCTTTGTCCATCTCGAAAGAAAAGCTTATGAATTCCTCCTCCAAAAGAGACCTCGTTATGGCCGATTAAGTCTCCGTGAAAAACTGATATGTATCCATATCCATTATCAATGAGCTTGGCGATAGGCACTCCATTTCGTAGGTGACCTTTTCGACTTGTGCTTAACTTGAAACTGCTACCTCTGGGACTGTCAAAACTCATCATCATGAATCCCGGAGCCGGCTTTTCAATGTTATTTGGAATAAATAAAATGATATGTGTTTGTGCTGTTCCTTTTCGGTTTTTGAAACGAATGGATATGTCGAGTTTAGTAGCTTTTTTATTTAAGAACGATTTGTCCTCTTTGATAATATGATATGATTGTTTAATCGGGTCTGGTGGAGTTGGTACTGTTCCGTATATGAAGTTAGCAAAAAGAGATAGGATTTGNGGTCTGCGGATGTTCTTCCATTCTTTCGCATTTGTAACTGGTGTTCCTTCGGCGGTAGTTAATGGATCCGGCAGATCGTAGTGAGGGATTAGGGATTCGTTGTAGTTGACGTCGTTGTCGAACTCCTTTAGTTCACGAGCGATCGNATATCCACAAATTAGGTTAATTACGATAGTAANAATTAAAGTTTTTCTAAGCATATCTGTCAGAGGACTTTATGGGGACTGGAACACTTGGCCAAGCGTAGATTAGGATAAATAATAAACCTTATATTATGAAGGATTTATAACAAGGTGANCTTATTTTATGGAGAATCGATCTAAGATGGTTGCGGCTTGGTGAAGGTTTGATAGATTCTCGGAGGTGAGTTGGTTNAATATACTTTTATTTGCTGCNGGANTGCTAACTACGTTTTTCTTGGTNGGATGTGGTTCAGGTCAATCGCCTGATCAGTTAGTATCCGTTAAACAGGAGAATGAAACGAATCAAGTTGCACAAGTCACAATACTTAAAGATTCTGAAGGTAAAATTGAACCTTTGTTGTCTTTGCAGTCTGATACTAATTCAGATTCTGTTTCACTAGAGGCAACATTTGATCCACTTGTGGNATCAGATTCTGATGAAGAATCAGTTGACGATATATTGAAGCAGCTAAATTCGATTAAATTAGAAGATGGCTCAGGTATTAATTTGGGAGATCCGGACAAAGTAGCGGACTTGTTGGGAGAAGGTAATGATCTGATTAATGCCGGCAACATTAACGGCGCGTTGGTTAAGTATGAAGAGGCCTTGAAATATGCTGATGGAGGTGAGGATCCTGATGTTCGATTTAACATGGGAATTGCTTATAAGGCTAAGGGTGAGCCTGATAAGGCAGTAGCAGAGTACAGAAAAGCTATTGAGTTGGCTCCTGAATATTCCGAGGCTCACAATAATTTAGGAAACTTACTAAAGGACCAAAAAAAATTTGATGAAGCGATTTATCATTTTGACGCTTCCATAAAGATTTTTCCCGAAAATCCAAGCACTCACAATAATCTTGGAACCGTCCATGCGATGAAAGGCGAAATCAGTGAAGCTGTTAATCATTTCGCAAAGGCAATTCGTATTCAACCAACTTACTTTGATGCTAGACAAAATTTAGGTTTTGCCTATATGCAGCAAGGCGAATTGGTTGCTGCGGAACGTGAGTTTAGTCAGGCAGTTGAAATGGCCATGGGGGGTATGGCCTTCGAACAGAAGCGCCTTGAAGCAGCAAAAGCTCGTTTAGCTAGCGGGTTAAACCCCCAGGATAGAAAGGCAACTGAAATTGAAATTTCTTCTGCAGCAAAAGCCGGCAGGATCGCTGCAAATAAATACAATAGGGCGATGAGTTATCTTCAGCGTGTTCGTGCAGGTTTAAGTAAGCTTGCTCAGCCTTAGTCACTTTGCTAATGCGGAGGTTCGTTCTTGGAGCCAGGTAATGTCAGGGTTATTTGGGGACTCTGCCTTGTAGGCAAAACCCTTTCCATATGAAGCAGGCAACTTGGTACGCGCGTCTATCCACATTTTTATTTCTGCATGTCCGTCAGCAAACGAAAGCCCGCATGCTCCATTATGATAGCTTGCAGGATAATCGACAAATTGTGTGNTTGCCNCCCTTGCATCACATTTTATAGCCATGTCACCGTTATTGATGGTGTCGGGGTGTTCGTCAAGCAACATCCAGAATTGGCTGGGTGAAGGCTCGGTGATATCGGNTATTTTTTTGTATACTCGATAAGGAGGNACCCCNATCCACCATCTATATTGATTTGGGCTGAAGTTTTTGTCTGATCCCTCCACAACAGCGTTCATAGACATGCTGCGAATGCGGGGTGTTATATTTTTATTTTTTCTGACTACGCTTAGATCTGCTGGGCATTTGTAAATGGCGGCAGTTTCAGTGTATGGTGCNAGCAATGCGTAGTNTGGGTTTAGTAAAATTTTNATGTCAGTATTGGCAGGATTATTTCCATTAAAGTCCATCCACTGATTTTGTACCCAACGTGAATGACTGGGTAGTACATCCTCGTTTTCGTCACAGAAGTAAATTACTGCCAATTGTAATTGTTTNAGATTATTCATGCAGGAGATACCAAGGGCTTTTTGTTTAGCTCTTGCAAGAGCCGGAAGTAATAATCCTGCAAGTATCGCAATTATTGCGATTACGACTAGTAGCTCAATTAAAGTAAATCCAAAAGCAGGATGCCCGGCTGGTCTGATATGTGGCCTTTGTCCCATGAAAAATGATTTATGAGTGTTGCTTTTCAGTCCAGTAATTTTTTAGTCTCAGATTGGATTATATCTATATCTGATTTTAAATTCGACCTAACTAAAGCATCCATTCGATCAATGAATAGAATCCCGTGCAGATGGTCATATTCGTGCTGGATTGCTCTTGAGAGTAAGCCTCCGCATCGAAATTTTATGTTATCACCCTTTTCGTTCATTGCTTTTACCTCGATTTCTTCGGGTCGGTTTATATCTCCATAAATCTCTGGAAAACTGAGGCAACCTTCTGGGCCGGTATCGGTTGTTTCACCAACAGCCGTCCATTCTGGATTCAATAAGATCAATGGCATATAGTCTTCAGGGTCGACATTTTTATTGTTAACCTCCATACGAGACGGACGATCTTCTACACCAGTTACATCAACTGTTGCCAATTGTAACTTGCGGCCAATCTGCTGTGCGGCAAGTCCGATGCCATGGGCTGATCGCATGGTTTCGAGCATGTCATCTATTAGCTTTGTAATCTCACTAGTGATAGATTCTACTCGTTCGCCTTTTTGGCGAAGTACTGGATTTCCGTATTTAACTATATCAAGAATCATGAATTAGTCGGATTTGATGCCAAGTGAATCGAGAATTCGTTGCAGGTCCTCATCATTGAAGAACTTGATATTGACGGAGCCTCCTTTGCCTTTCCTATAGCGGAGTGTGACCTTTGTGCCAAGTTGCTCTTGTATCTTAGCCTCAAGATTTTCTATGTTTGCATTGACATTAGAGATTATGTTTTTTTCTCTAATTTTTGCTGAACTGTTGTCCTTTTGGTTAAGAGAATTAATTAAATCTTCAGTTTGACGAACGCTTAATTCTTTTTTGATTACCTGATTTGCTGCTGCGATTTGATTTTTAGCTTGTTTGAGTGCGAGAATTGCTTTGGCATGTCCACTGGTAAGCATACCATCTCGCACATACGATTGTACTCCTGGTGGTAGTTTTATTAGGCGTAGTGAATTTGCCACTGTTACCCGATTTTTACCTACTTTCGTGGCTACCTCTTCCTGGGTTAAATCAAATTGGTCCATTAACTGTTCATAACCCTTAGCTTCTTCGATGGGATCTAAATTTTCTCTTTGTAGATTTTCAATTAGTGCCAGTTCGAGAGCGGTTTGGTCATCCACATCGCGAATGATGACTGGAACCTTGGTTAGTCCTGCTAATTGCGAAGCTCGCCAGCGACGTTCACCAGCGATGAGTTCGTACCCTTCTTCGATTGGGCGAACAACAAGAGGTTGCATAATACCATTTTCTCGAATCGACTCTGCTAATTCATTGAGAGAATCATCATCGAAACTATTCCGTGGTTGCATTGAGCCCGGGAGAATCTTACCAACTAGAACCTCATTTAAGCTTCCGGCATCTTCTGCGCCAGATTCAGTTGCAGGTTTTTCCTCGATTGGGTTGCTTTGGGATGTCGATCGACGAGTTCCCAGAAGAGAACCCAGGCCTCGACCTAGACCGGTTTTTGCCATGGGGAAAGAGTGAGGAAGGGGAGGGCGGTTGTCAATCGGCAGGAGGTGCCTCGGGTTTTTTTAATGTGCTTTCTGTTTGCCATAGAAATGATCTCCGTTCGGCAAGTGTTTTGTCGTCTTCGAACAATAATACTCGCCATCCAATTATTTTGCCCGCTGCTTTATACTTTTCGCCATCAAGGTTAAGCTCATTCCATCCTCCATTTCGATTTAGTTTGATTATTTGAGTCAGGACGATTGGTTTAATTGAGGCAGAGGTTTGTAATTCTAACTGGAGTTTGAGAAGGCTCTCGCTTCTAGTTTTATTTTTGCTTTTTGACCATTTGATATCGAAACGAATACCGGAGCAAAGGTCAGGGTTTGCTCGAAGTTTCGCTTGGTAAGCATCTCTTTCTAATAAGCTTGGAGAAAGTGTGTGGTTGCCTTGTTTGTCCAACAAATGTGGCAGAACTTTAATGATTTTAGATGCAGCTGTACACGCATCAGCCATGCCTAATGTAAACAAGAGAACTATAACTAGAGAAATGCGTTTCACAGAACTACTATATTTTGAAAAATAAGTTCAGGCAACTTTGATGTCATAATCCAGTTGGATGGTCTATGAATGTCCATGGTATTTTAAATTTCTTTGACAATCTTTCACTCAATGCCTTTACACCAAATGTTTCTGTTGCATAGTGACCACCATAAAAAACGTTTAATCCCAAATCTTCGGCAAGAGCAAAAGTCCAATGAGGTCCTTCACCTGTGATGAATGTATCAACACCTTCGTTGGCTGCAGTTTTCATATCTGTACCGGCTCCGCCGGTAACAATTCCAATCTTTCTGCAACGTTCTTTGCCACAGGGAAGAACTATTGGATCCACTCCTGTGGCTTTAGTTAAAAGTTTAGCTAATTGTAGTCTCGACAGGTTTAATTGACCACGTAAGCCAATTGGAGGATCTCGATCGATAAAAAATGGTTTGGGTGATTTAATGCCTAGTTTTTTGCATAGTATAGCGTTGTTTCCAATCTGAGGATGAGCATCTAAAGGCAGGTGTGAACTATAAACTGCTATATTATTATCTAACAATAATTTCAATAGCTGGTATCGATTTCCGGTCCAAGGATGAGTAGTTCCCCAAAACAGTCCATGGTGCACGATTAATAAATTAGCACCAGTTTCGATTGTTTTTTTGACTGTAGCTGGGGTGGCATCTACCGCAGCAGCAATGTGCGATATAACACCTTGGTTTTCTGCCTGCAATCCGTTTACTGCACCAGGCCAATCCTCAAACGAATCTGGCTTAAGGGTTTGGTTACAGTATCTGACAATGTCGGCAAGCTTTGCTTTAGCCATGCAAGAGAGGGAACCAACACGATCGGTCTAAGCCAAGCGGGAAATACAGTCATTCGGTCCTAGCCTTGACTTTCTGCAGAGACTTGTTGTTACTGGCAAGGGATTTTTAGTTAGTTTTATGCCTACTTACGAATACGTTTGCGAAAAGTGTGATCATGAATTTGAGATCTTTCAATCTATCAAGGCTGATGCTTTGACGGACTGCCCTAAAGGTAAGTGTAAAGGTAAAGTTCGTCGAATTATAGGTACCGGTGCAGGTATCATTTTTAAAGGTAGCGGATTTTATGAGACCGACTATCGCAGTGAAAATTATAAATCTGGAGCAAAGAAGGATTCTGATTCAAAAAAAGCTTCCTCCAAGAGTGACAGTAAATCTAAGAGTGACAGTAAATCCAAGAGTGACAGTAAATCCAGTTCCAGCAAGAGTGCAGGGAAGTCATCTTCTTAAAGGGCGAGGGATTGTTTTTCTGGTTTTAATTTGTTGTTGGGGTTTGGGTAACCAAGCTTTCAGTCAGAGGCAACAGGTAGATCCAATTGCTACATTATCTAATAATGCGGCTTCCTCAAGGACTCCACCAAGGCCTGTTTTGCCCCCTAAAACAGGCGTCCTGCCCAAAAATAATATAAAACCAAAAGTCCCTGATAAGCTGCCGGAGAATATTAGTAGTCTACTTAAAAGCCGTTCAGGCTATAAAACGGTTAACAGTCAATCTGGTCAGTTTATGGTTTATGGCCCTGTTTCACCCAAGCGGCGAGGTGGAATCCTTGATGTTAATTTGGACACTATTCTTATTGGGCCAGACCATGTAGCTATAGCAGCCGACCGGTTGCGCGCTGCTATGCTCAAACGGCTAGGAATACCATTATTCCTTGGTGGTAAGGTTAAAATTCGTTTGAACCCTACATTGAACTCTATGGCCACGGTGCCTGTTGTAACAGTTCGACATTTGTCTGGTTACTCGTATGAACTGACTTTGCCGTGTGAAATTGAGGCATCAAAATTGGTGCGTGCTTTAGTGCAGGTTACATTACTTGACTTGGTTAACCGTAGGCCGCAATTACGTGAAACAGAGATGCCCTTTTGGTTAACTGTGGGGTTNACACAGATTTTGTTGGCTCAACCTGACCTTGTGCTAGTGCTTAAAAAACCTGAATCAAACGGCAGAGAAATGGCAGCAGAGGAGGTCATTCGAACTGTGCGTCGTCATGATATNTTATCTAGAGTGCGGTCTAGATTAAGCAGTAGGCGCGCTTTTGATTTTTCTGAGATTGCTATGCCTTCACCAGCTCATCTTAAGGGTGAGAATTGGAAAGATTTTCAGGCGTGTTCCCATCTATTGGTAGATCGTTTGTTAGCTTTGCCAATGGGGGGGCAGAGATTGCAGGGAATGATTCGCATTTTGCCAGACAGTCTAAATTGGCAAACAGCATTTCTTAAGGTTTATGGTGATCTATTTGCTGATATGCTTGTTGTAGAGAAGTGGTGGGCTGTAATGATCGTTCAATTTACAGGCCAAAACCAATATCAGAATTGGACTCTATTAGAAGCTGTAGAGAAACTGGAAAACTTGTTAAAGCTGCCTGCAGAGGTCAAATTAACTAATGATAATTCAGCTTTTAGTGCTGAGATTACTTTGCAACAAGCGTTGCGAGGTTGGGACTTCGAAGTCCAGAAGCCAATCTTTCAGCAAAAAATTAATCAGTTGATTGTGGCCCGTTTAAAAATGCCGAGGCAATTGATTCCATTTGTTAATGAATATGGTCGAATTATTGAGACTTATTTAGTCCAGCGAACTCAAATTCAAAATTTTAAGCCACGTCGCGGACAAGCTCGCCCGAAGGTGTCGCCGATTATCGAAGAGACGGTTCGTTTGTTGGAAGGTGCTGATCGTCGATTGGTTTTGTTTAAACCGAAAGGTTTATCCCCGAAGCCACTTAAAGAATCAATTAAGGCTTTTTAGCTCATGCCTCGAGAATCAATTAAAGCTAAAACTAAACGAACGGCAGCTATTATTTCTGAGTTGAAAAGCGCATATCCCGACGCTAAATGTGAGCTCGACTATTCAAGTCCTCTCGAACTACTAGTAGCGACTATCCTTTCTGCACAATGCACCGACAAACAGGTTAATATTGTTACTTCTTATTTGTTTAAAAAATATCGTTGTGCTGCAGATTATATTGAGGTTGATATTGAAGAATTGCAGAATGATATTAAGCGTATTGGCCTTTTTCGAAATAAAAGTAAAAGTATTCAAAAATGCTGTCATGCACTCATTGAAAAGCATGGTGGTCATGTGCCGGCTGACATGAAATCACTTGTTGCCCTTGCTGGTGTAGGCAGAAAAACTGCGAATGTTGTACTGGGTAATGCCTTTAACATAAANGAAGGTGTTGTAGTGGATACACATGTAGCAAGATTATCCAATCGACTGGGTTTGACACTGGAAAAATCGCCAGAAAAAATTGAAGTAAATTTGCAAAAGCTTGTTCCCCGTAACGATTGGACAATGTTTAGTCACTGGTTGATTTGGCATGGCCGTCGTCGTTGTTCCGCGCGTAAGCCTGACTGTTCTATTTGTGAAATTTCTATGCTTTGTCCGTCTGGGAAGANTGGCATTTATCAATAATAGCTATGGCACATGAAAGTTTTAATATCTGGCATGATCTAGATAAATCACCAACTTGGAATATGGCGGCTGATGAACTGTTGCTCCGCCAGTCTGCCTTAATAGGTCAAGCCGTATTACGTTTTTATTCATGGAACCGATCTGCATCATCGTTTGGTTATTTTCAGCGTTATTCGGAAGTTTCANTGTGGACAGACTTGCGGCCGCTTATTCGTCGTCCTACAGGGGGAGGGCTGGTTCGGCACGATGAGAATGAATGGACTTATAGTATTACTTTTCCAGCAGGTCACCCATGGTGGCATTTGAAGGCTGAAATAAGCTATAAGCGTGTTCATAATTGGATTCGTCGAGCATTTGAACGATGTGAGGTNGTCACAGAGTTGTCTTCGGAAGTGATTAAAGCTGGTTCGGGCCAATGTTTTATTGGAGCCGAGAAAAGCGATCTATTATTTCGTGGTAGGAAAATTGCAGGAGCTGCGCAGCGACGTAATCGTGAAGGCCTTTTAATTCAAGGTTCGATACAGGCCAAAGATACTGGCATAAAAAGAAGCAATTGGGAGTCTGCTATGTTGGAGGAATTAGAATGGNAAAAGTGGCAGCCTGTTGAGGGGTTTGTTGAAGGTATAAGGAATCTATCTAAACAAAAATACGAATTAGAGAATCATAATCAAAGGCGATAGCGATTAAATCAGTTGAGTTTGACTCTCGGGCCTTTTGGGGTGTCCTCGATAGTCCAACCTTTTTCTAATAACTCATCACGGATTTTATCAGATAGTTGAAAATCTTTATTTTTCCTTGCAGCTTGACGTTCTTCAGCCAAGGCAAGAATTTCAGCTGGGGGTTTCTCTTCGATTGTTTGGATTCCCAAAACTTTGTTGATTTGCTCCCAGTTTGCTAACTCTATAGCAGCAGTACTATTGTCAATTTCCTCTGCCGCAAGTTGGCGGTTTATATTGCGTACCCAATCAAAAACAGCAGCCCAAGCGGCAGAGACATTCAAATCATCATCCATNGCTTTAATAAAATCNTTTACAAGCTTAGAGTCATTATCGGGNGATACAATTTTTTCAGCTGACAATTCTCGTAGTTTTGATGTGCATTCGTCTATGCGTCCCAGTGCAGTTTTGGCTCCTCGCAGATTATCCAGAGTAAAGTTAAAAGTTTCTCNGTAGTGCGCTGAAATCATTAGATAGCGGACTGCCCGACCATCAAAACCCTTAGCTANTAAATCGCGTAAAGTAAAAAAGTTGCCAAGTGATTTGCTCATTTTTTTTCCTTCTACAAGAAGGTGAGATCCGTGCATCCAGTATTTAACGAACTTTTGACCATCACATTGCAAACAGGCTCCTTCACTTTGAGCAATTTCATCCTCGTGATGTGGAAATACTAGATCTTCTCCGCCAAGGTGGAGATCGAAACTGGGCCCAAGGAGTTCCATGCTCATTGCGCTACACTCAATGTGCCATCCAGGTCTTCCTTCCCCCCAAGGGCTATTCCAAAAAACTTCACCATCTTCTGTCACGCGTGATTTCCATAGAGCGAAATCGGCTACAGATTCTTTTTCGTATTCATCACTGCTGACACGTTCCCCTGGGCGCATTTCATCTAGATTTAGATTGAGGAGTTGTCCATAGCTATTACCCACTTTACGATAGTTTTCGATGCTGAAATAAACGGAACCATCTTTAGTACGGTATGCAATGCCGCGTTCTTCTAGCCTTTTAATTAGCTTAATAATCGGGCCAATAAAATCTGTTGCATGTGGCTGATCATCTGGCATTAAACAGCCTAATGCTTTAAGGTCATTAAAAAACGCTTCTTCATATTCTCTAGTATATTCTTTAAGTGATTTATTACTTTCGTTAACTCTTCGAATGATTTTGTCTTCCACGTCTGTTATGTTCATAACGTGGCGTACTTTAAAACCTTTAAAATCAAGGTAACGTCGAACGATGTCTGCAAATACAAAGGTGCGGAAATTTCCGATATGCGCAAAATCGTGCACGGTCGGACCACAGCAATAAAGTCCAACTTTTTTACCTTCAGGATCTAGAGGTACGAAAGGTTCGACCGAACGTGATAGAGTGTTGAAAACACTTAAGCCCATAAAGCGCCGACAGCCTAATGGCTTTAGGCCCAAAGGAAAAGTTGGAACCACATTTTAAATCTCTTATTGAGCAAGTTGGCTTTAAAGCCCCATGCTTTCGTATTTTTTTGCTATTCGCTCTATAGCTAACACAAAAGCGGCTGTGCGTAAGTCGACAACTTTTTCTCTCGAGTTGTAAATGTTGCGAATCTCATTGTAGGCGTTGCGCATTGTGTCATCCAACCCAGAGCGGACAAGATCAAGTTCATCGGCTCCAGTGACCAATTGATCACGAATATTTTGTGGTACGGCGGTATCTAGCATTTTCTCAAGGGCCTCGACAATCAATTGGCCTCGATGTTCCTCGTGTCGACGTTCTAGATATCCAAAACGAATACGTGCGAGGTTTTTGACCCACTCAAAGTAGGATACGGTTACACCTCCTGCATTCATGTATGCATCTGGAATGATAATTGTACCCTTTTCACGAAGAATTTCATCAGCGGCAAAAGTAACAGGTCCATTAGCAGCTTCAGCTATTAGAGGGGCTTTAATTTTGTTGGCATTGTTTTTGTTAATTACACCTTCTAGTGCGGCAGGGATAAGTATATCACATTCCGCTTCGAGTAATTCAGCTCCGTTTTCATTAAATTCTGCCTCTGGAAAACCTTTCACACCCCTGTTTTCGATCACGTAATTTTTTACTGCTTCAATGTCTAAACCTTTATCCGAACTGATGGCTCCATCACGTTCGATAACGGTGACTATTTTTGCACCATCTTCTTGGCTTAAAAATTTTGCAGCGTGGTATCCTACATTTCCGAGTCCTTGAATAATGATGCTCTTTCCTTCAAGTGAGCCTTCAAGTTTGGCTCTTTTTACATCTTCAGAGTGACGGAAAAATTCTCGAAGACCATACTGTACTCCGCGTCCGGTTGCTTCTTTGCGGCCTTGGATACCATCCAAATGAACAGGCTTGCCTGTAACGCATCCCATGCCACTGGATTGTTGAGGGAAGAGGCTTTGATAGGTGTCCGAAATCCAACCCATTTCGCGTTCGCCAGTTCCCATGTCTGGTGCCGGAACATTTAGGCTTGGATGAATCAAATCACGTTTAGCAAGTTCTTGAGTGAAACGGCGAGTTATCTTCTCTAGTTCATCTTCATTGTATTTTTGCGGATTGATCTTGAGTGCCCCTTTGGAGCCTCCAAATGGAATAAAAACGATGGCACATTTATAGNTCATTAGAGCTGCTAATGCCTCTACTTCATCTTGATTGGCAAAATCAGCATATCGAATACCACCTTTTACAGGGAGAATGTGCTCACTGTGAACTGCACGCCAGCCAGTAAAAACCTCGTAGCGATCACCAAGCTTAACCCCAAATTTGAGTTGATAACAGGAGTTGCAACAACGAATTTGCTCTGCAAGACCAAGAGGTAAATTCATGGTTTCAATGGCCCGGTCGAACATTCGATCGACGCTTTCACGGAATGTTAATTCATTCGAAGGATTCATATTTTTGGCAATTCTTATAAACTGCTGGTAATAGAAAAATCTTATACATAGTTGATTAGTTTGTAAATGTTATGTGCTTATAAAAAAATCTATCTTCAATAAAGCTGTTATAGTCGGAAAACATGAACAAATAACTCAAATAGGGAGATTGTGAATTTTTTCACAATGAAGTTGCCGAGCTATGATAAGGGTGGTACTTTTTGTTTGGTTTGNTTCAGGAATTTGAATAAATACTTCAATTTTCTGATTCAGATCGCTTCATTTTTGATGTCTGCTATATCGCAGCAAAATCCGTGGTTGCATCGCTTCGCAGTGTTCACAGCACTGGCGACTTTGTTTCTCATTGGAATGGGTGGTTTGGTGACCTCGAAAGGTGTTGGAATGGCAGTTCCAGATTGGCCTAATACATTTGGTTACAATATGTTTTTGGTGCCATTTGACAAATGGATTGGACAGTATGGTGTTTTTGAGGAGCATGCTCACCGTTTAATAGCGTCTATTGTAGGTTTGTTGACATCAATTTTGGCGGTTTGGCTCTTGGCCAAGGAGTCAAGAATATGGGTTAGGCTTTTAGGGGTGGGTGCTTTTATCTTAGTTGTGATACAAGGCATTCTAGGTGGATTACGAGTGACTGAAATTAATCCTAATTTAGGCCTNATTCATGGTACGGTAGCTCAATTATTTTTGATTGTAATATGCGGTATTGCTTTGTTTACAAGCTCCTGGTGGCAGCGGGTTTCCGTCACTCGAGAGCAGGGAGTTGGCTTTGCNAAGCTTAAAGGATCAATCGTTGCNGTGATTTGTTTNCTTTTTATTCAATTGNTAATGGGTGCAACAATGCGTCATCAGCATGCTGGCTTGGCAATTTGGGATTTTCCTTTGGCTCATGGCCAGCTTTGGCCTTCAACTAGCTCAAGTTCTGTGGCCGATTACAACAAAAANCGACTNGAATTACAGAATCAACTATTTNTTCAGGATCAACTGTTAAATGAGGAAGGAAATCCAAAAACTTTTTTAACTACTGGNAAAGATATTCAAGCTTGGCANGTNTGGTTGCAAATGCTGCATCGCATTGGAGCAGTTGTTACATTGGGNTCAGTNGGNTTGTTAGTCATAAAATCTCGAAGGTTGCTTGGACAGTTGCATTGGTGCTCNAAGGCAACTTATGTTTTGATGGCTATTATCCTTGGCCAAGCAGGCATGGGTATATGGACTGTTTTAAGTAATAAAGCTGCCGATGTTGCAACTGGGCATGTTATTCTTGGGGCAATCTGCTTNGCATTNACAAGCTTACTTTTNATGATGGCCAAGCGATGTATATTTGTNTCTAGTGAAGANTTNTGTTCCTCGGGTGAATCAAGNGTNNTGCCCGACAAAGANCATCCCGTAACATTTGCTGTTTAAATTTTTGATGGAAAAAACTATTCCACAGTTAAANAGANATTCGAAGTCGCNGGCTTCAAATTGGGCTATCTTCTCTGAGCTAGTAAAGCTTAGGCTTANTGCNTTAGTTTTAATTACCACTTTGGTTGGTTTTTATGCNGGTTTGAATAANGAAACTGGTGGNTTAGCAGATAACCTAATNAAATTGGCGTTANCTTTGCTTGGAACTGGATTGTTGGCAGCAGGGGCTGCTATACTTAANCAGTATCTTGAACGTGAATACGATTCAAGAATGAATCGAACTGCTGAACGGCCTTTGCCTAGTGGATTGGTAGGTGCTGAGGCGGCCTTGCTTNTGGGAGGAGCCTTTTCGGTTTTCGGACTTCTGACATTGTCGGCTTGGGTAAATTTACTTGTGGCTGTTTTAGGTGCTGTAACTTTAGTTACNTATCTTTTTGTTTATACTCCATTGAAAAGNAAATCGGAGTNGAACACGATTATTGGNGCTATTCCTGGNGCATTACCGCCACTAATGGGATGGGCTGCTGCCCGTGGTGAAATTGATCCCATGGGATGGACTTTGTTTGGTATCTTATTTTTCTGGCAGGTACCACATTTTATGGCGATTGCATGGCTCTANAAAGATGATTATGCAAAGGCTGGTTTTGTTATGTTGCCAAATGTTGATGATCAAGGTGTTCGAACAGGACGACAGGCCATTACTCATACAGTGTTTTTGATTATTGCCAGTCTTATGCCCTTTACNATGAAGCTATTTGGTNCAGCNTATCTTNTTGGGGCTTTGATGCTAGGAGTNTTGTTTCTTATAGCCGCTGTNAGTTTTTCGTCAAATTTGAGCAGGCGAAGTGCCAGAAGATTGTTCTTTGCCTCGATTATATATCTGCCCCTATTGCTTGGGTTAATGGTGATGGACAAATTGGCTATTTGAGTGATTCATTGCACCCGGCGATTGACAGCGGGGCTGTGAA
>PAOJ01000031.1 GCA_002708005.1 Verrucomicrobiales bacterium
AGTCTTCCCTTATGTTTTCCTTGTCTGATTGTGATTCCTGGATCGCAACAATAGGTAGTCGCCAGCCATCCGTTTTTATCTGGCTGAATTTCAATTTTTTCTTTTCTCCACGATTTACCGTTGTCACGACTACGATAAAGTATCTCTGCGGGTTTTAGTGATCCTGCAAATACCATTATATCTCCTGTATTTTCATCAACAGTTACATTTGCAAGTTCACTCCACCCAACATGTTCTCCCTTATAACGCCCATCATCGGACATATCGGCATCTATTTTAACACGCTTACCAACCGTTATTGGATCGCTCCATGTTTTCCCTGCGTCCTCGCTTCGCTTTACTTCTATGAGTTTTTGATCTCGACGCTCCTTGAAGACAAGTACACTGCCATCTTTAGCAACTGCCAAATGGCCCATAATTGGAACCTCTTCAGCCCAGACATCGTATACTTTTTCACCTGTTATTTGATTTAATTCAACGCTTTCTGCATTAGGGTGTTTAAATATCGTGAATATGAATACTAACGCTATTAGCTTTTGATTTTTCATATCAATAGGTTAGGGCATTATTGTAATATCAAGTATATATTTCAACATGTGAATATAAAGAGGTTGTACATTGACATTAAGTTAAATTTCATAATTCTTGAGAGGGGATATTACATGTTAATTCGTTATTTTTAAATTTTAGGAATATGGTGTGCAGAGGAAAAATGCAGTAATTGTTTTATGAGCTTAAAAATTAGAACAAATTTTTTGTTAATGGGGATTTCTTTATTTATTCAGTCTTCTGCTGTCTCAATGGCACAAAAGGTTGATTCAAATGATGCTCCTGAAGTTAGTATTTCTAAAGTGGATGGAGAAATAAATATTTCCATCAATTTGAATGAATCATTCAGGTGGGAAGGAACTAGATATGAGTCTTTAAAAAAATTTCCACAGCCTTGGATTGGTTTTCAAGATCTACCTCATGAAATTAGGTTTGAGAGGGGAGGCGAAATGACGTGGAGGCAGACCGATATGGTTTTTTTAGGNGCTTATAAAGTTCAAGAGAGCTCAGGNGCAGAGCTTTTGAATCAATATCTGAAAAAACATGGTGGATTTGGGATCAGGACNTGGTCAGTAAATAAAGAGGGNAACTTAAAATCTTTTAATGAGTTTACTGGAAGCTATGAGATTTTGAGTCCAAAAGAGTTTGCAACAAGATATGAGTTGGAATTCAAAGCTGATAAGTTGTCTATAGAAGCATCTGTTAATGGTTATCTTTTGAAGATAATAGGATTATTTAATTTGCAAAAAAATCTGCTGAGTTTTAATGATTTAGATTATACTCCTTTTTTCCCAATCCCGAATTTAAGGATAGAAGAATCTATAGATTTAAAGGATTGGGCAAAGGTAATATTACCAAATGAGCTGCCAAGTGAATATCAATGGCCTCATGNATTGAATTTAAATTTAGGCAGTATAAAAAATAAGGGNAAATTTTATCGTGTTAGAGTTTTAAGTGATTAGTAAATAATGAAAAGAGCAATTGNAGCGCCAATAATATTGCTAATGCTAACAAGTTGTGGGGGGCAATTATCTGGAAGAAAGTCTGTAGAATCTATAGTTGGAGGGCAAAGTGCGCTTCAATTGGTTAATAATCTTAAAAACATTCAATCATGTGAGGCTTATCGTATTGATGATTCCTATCCTGGTGAATCCGATTTAATTTTTGATAAGAAAATTAATGGCTATGGAGTCATTTCTGGACCTGTTAATTTAGAAATTCCTGATAGGAGTTTACTGACTAAGGTGCTAGTTGATTCTGGGACCTATTTTGATCGTATGGAGCCTATAGATTGTCTGTTTCGCCCTGGTATTGCTTTTCGCTTTTTAGACGATTCAAGTGAATTAAATTTGTTGATTTGCTTTTCCTGTAATGAGTTGAAATTTTTTTCATCTGGTGAAAATGTTGGGAGAAGTTACTTTAAACAAACTGAATTTAAGAATTTAGCTAAAAGACTTTTCCCTAATGATGAGTCTATTCAATTATTAAAATAGAAAATGAAACTATTCATGTTTATAAAGAAATTTATTCGAAATTTATTTCTAATAACAATACTTGGAGGAGTGACTGCGGTAGCCAAAGATCTTGATGGTGATCCAGTGCAAATTAGTGAGCCTGTTCAAGTGTTTATTTTGCTGGGTCAATCTAATATGTTAGGAGCCGGTAAGATTAAAGGTGACGATGGCTCGCTTGAATATGCAGTTAAACAAAAGAATCTATATCCTTACCTTATTGATAATGAAGGAAACTGGACTGAGCGTAAGGATGTTCGTAATGTGAGAGTTATGGGAAGTGGGACTGGTCCAATGAGGCAGTTCAATAATGAATGGATGACGATTAAAGGAGGAAGAATTGGGCCGGAATTTGGAATTGGTCATCAAATAGGTAACTATTCGAATAAGCCGGTTATGATNCTTAAAAGTTGCATTGGTAATCGTGCTTTAGGCTGGGATTTGTTGCCGCCTGGAGGTGAAGGTTTTGAGTATACTGATGCTAAGGGGGTCACTTGGGTTCACCCAGCTTATAAAGGATCCCCTGAGAAATGGGTCAAAGGTACTGAACCTAAGAGGATTAAATGGTATGCAGGAATGCAGTACGATGGTGATATTGCTAGAGTGAAAAAAGTGCTTTCGGATCTCGGCAAGTATTATCCCGGAGCTCAAAAATATGAAATTGCAGGATTCTTATGGTGGCAGGGTGANAGAGATAGTCGTAGTGCGGCGCTTTCAAGTAGATATGAGAAGAANCTAGTGCATTTAATCAAGAGGCTTAGACAGGATTTTCAAGCTCCAAATGCAAAGTTTGTCTGTGCGTCACTTGGCCAAACAAAGAAGGGTGCGACTGACGGAGGTGGAAAGATTTTGAATGCAATGCTGGCTGTGGATGGCTCATCAGGTAAGTATAAGGAATTTAGTGGTAATGTAGCCAGNGTTTATACCTATCCTTTGTCNAAGGGCGGCTCCTCAGGTGGTCACTATAACAGAAATGCTGAAACCTATATGAATGTTGGTGAAGCAATGGGAAGAGCTATGGTTAGATTGTTATCCGGAAAAAATGAAGATTAATAATTTATTTAAAAATTTCCTTATTCTATATATATGAAAAATATTTTTATTCTAATTGTGTTAAATGTCTTGTTTTCAATAAATATAAAAGGCCAAGAAGTGGGCAAAATTGAATCATTTAACTCAAAAGATATTTCGTTCAGACTTAAAACAGCAATTGGAAAATATCACTTAGTCCACTCCTCTAAAGACCTTAAGACTTGGCAGGTAGTGGCTCATTTCTTGGGTGATGGAAAATATACTGCCTTTAAGGATTATAGAAAACAATTTGGAGAATCCTCTTTTTACCGATTAGTTACGAAACCAGCTCCATTTAAAGATGGGTTATATGAACGTGAGTGGAAATTAGTGGCAATGCATGAGCCTGACAAAAGTATCTTTCCTAAAAGCGGAAGGGTTCATTCTATAGAATTTGGAAGAGATGGTCGAGTAGGTGGTCGGAATGATTGTAATCGTTATTTCGGGAAATGTTCGATAGAGAAGGGGAATTGGTTGAATTTTAATACACCTTTTGGGTCCACGTTAATGTTCTGTATGTCAGGGAGCCTGGACTTTAAGTTCTTTGAAGCTTTGAAATTGGCTAAAGGGTATGAAGTTGAGGGTATGAAGTTGAGGATTTATTATGGCAAAGAGGTTAATAGCACTATGGAGTTTGAAGCAGGGTAAGCTAGATGATTTATTGTTTCTAAATGGTTTGTCGCTATAGGAAAAATTATTTCAGTTTTCTAAAAATTAATTCAGCCCATATNGGGCGATGATCTGAAAGGGGTTTTCCGTATTTAATCCATTCATTTTTGTATCTTGGAATGTCGTAATCTTTATCTAACAAGTTAAAGGCGTCATAAATTATACCTCCATTTTTCGTGCTGATTTCATGGGTTTTACTTTTAAAATAGATATGATCTATAATGCCAGATTCAACTCCGGTCTCTATGTGCTTATGCGTGCTATGTTTAGAGCCCTTGATTCCTAGTTCTGTCCATATTGATTTCATACCAGCTGCATGGAATGTCTTTAATGCTCCATTGTTNGTCTCGTTGTTTAGATCTCCAAGTATAATTAAATTTTCATCATTTGACTTTTTAATGATCTTGTTAGAAATCAAAGATGCGGCTGAATCGTTTGGGTTTTTTTGGCCTGGAATATGAGTTGAAAAAACTTTAATTTTTATATTCTCAATCTGAATTTTCGCGTGCACTAAAGATGCTGGTTTCCATCCATTTCCATTTATTTCAATTTCGCCAGTGTCATATAAAGGATAGCGGCTCAAAATAGATTTATATTTGTTTTTATGATTTGCTGATGAAATTGCTCCTACAAATATATAGTTCATTTTCAGTATGTTTCCGACTCGCTTTGTCCAGTTCCCATTCGGAACTTCGTTAAAGCCAATAATGTCCAGATTGTGTTTCTTTAAATTTTTACCTATTGATTCTGGATCTCCCCATAATCCAAATAATACATTGTATGCGGCAAATTTTATGGAGATATCTTCATCTGATAAGCGTTGTTTNTCAATAGACTGAATATCTGTAGTATTAATAAATAGTATTGCTAAAGTTAATGGTAGTATATTTTTCACTTAAATATCGTTTCTTTGAAGTTTAACTTATAGATGTTACCTCTGTCATAACCAACAGTGTAAACACCCCCTCTTGAATCACGCCCAAAGGAAACAACTCGATCAGGGCTAACTCCGATTTCTCTTATCATATTAAGTTTTCGGTCTTTGTGCTTGATCCCCCAAATTCTCTTTGATTGGTAATCTGCACATATATAAACCCCATTGAATGATTTGTGATGGTCAGGATGTGAGTTCAAAACATAGCCTCCTGTAATTGAAACTCCATGTTTACGCTGAAATGATACTACAGGAAGGGTGTACTGAATTTCTTTTTTCTTTTGCATGTATTCAGTTGAGAATAACTCAAAACCTTCAAACACATTCCATCCATGGTTTTCCCCTGAGCGGACTATAGAAATTTCCTCAAAGCGATTCTGTCCAACGTCTCCAACCCATAAATCTCCGTTTTTTGAATCAAAGCTAAACCTCCACGGCTGGCGAAATCCGTAAGCGAAAATTTCGTGGTGAGCCTTTAATTTTGGATGGTTAATAAATGGATTATCGTTTGGAATTTTATATAGCATGCTATCGTTGCTGTTGTTTACGTCGATTCTTAATATTTTCCCCGAGAATGATTTTAAATTCTGTGCGTGGCCGTGAGGGTCTTCCTGTGGCCCGCCATCACCCACTCCCACATAAAGATATCCATCCGGACCAAATTCAAGGCAGCCTCCGTGATGAAATTGTGTTGCAACATCAAAGTCTAAAATTTTTCGAGTAGGTTTTCCTGAGTCAATTGTTAGATCTTTATTTGCTTCGCGCTCCCCAACTACCATGCCTCGCCGTGTTCCGTCTTTTACCTCGTGCATAAAATAATACTTTCTGTTTTTAGTGAAATCAGGGTGAAAAGCTAAACCCAGAAGGCCTTCATCATTTGTGACGTAAACTTCCTTTCGCAATTCAACGAAAGTGTTTTTAGTTTCTTTACCTGCAGGAGATTTTTTTATAAGCGAAATTCTAGCTCGACTTTTTTCAAGAACTAAAAAAATGTCAGGAAGGGAAGGGTGATCGCCAAACCACACGGGTTTTTCTAGATCAATATTTTTTCCAAAAAAGATTTCTGTTGATATGGGTCTTTCCAGTTTTTTAATTTCCAATGGGCTTCCGTTCTTATTTAGATTCCTTGAATCTTTTGACTTAAGGCTTTCCAGATAAGCAATAAGGTTTGTGAATTCATCTTTAGTAAGTGATAAATGCAGATTTGGAGGCATCATTGAGAGCTCGCTTGTTAATTGTTTTTTAATTTTTTCTTTAGGTATCTNNTGNCGAACANTACCTGCACCTGCGATTACAAGTTTAGTTTCTGATGATTCTTTAACTGTCCCACTAAAAACCTCATTATCCTTNGTTGTAACTGTTAAAAGTGANAATCCTGTCATGATATTCGCGGATGGATTGATTACAGAAAATATCAAATCTGCACGTGAGAATTTATCTCCGGCTGCCGAGAGATCCGGCCCAGCTAAATTGTTGCTGCCATCTACGGTATGACATTGTGAGCATAATGCCCGATTGCCAGTAAAAAGTTTTCTTCCTAACTCAGGTTTCCCGTTGTTAATCATTGCATGATTACGGTAAGCAGCATTTAAACTCTGTATATTTTTTTNATTATTTACTGTNTGGGACAATATCAGAACAGGCAGAAAAAATTGAAAAATAAACAGTATTATNAGATAGCTTCTATTCATGGCTTNTAAAGATTGTTAGAATTTCAATGCTTCATTTCAATGACTTCAGAAAGGCCAATAAATCCACAATTTGTTTATCTGAAAAGCTGTTAGTAAGTTTAGCAGGCATTAAGGAAGATTCTTGAGGCTTAATTGAATCGACAGCATTTTTGCTTAATCGAGTTATTTTGTTTTGAAGATCAGTAATCGATACAAATTTATCAGTTTNCTCAGTAATAAATCCATTGTATTGAATNCCTTCAGTTGTCGTTAATAAACTGGCTTTAAATCTTTCTGGAACATGTCTTGATGGGTACACAATGGNATCTGCTAATTCTTCTGGATTTAATCGAAGCGTAACTCCATTTAAAGATGGTCCAAAAATAGTTGTTTCACGGTTTTCGATTCCCCCATGGCAGGCATANCATCCGGCATTTAAATATGATACTCTACCTTGTGNNANATCTCCTTTTGCACTTATTGATGAAACAAATAAATTACGTATTATTTCGTCGGATCTAAGGTTTGTGTTGATATTATTGCGTGTGATGAAGGCTTCTCCATAATTGTTTAGATACCATTTGTGCCAATGCCTTTTAACGATAAATACAACATCACTATTTTTATCCTTTGTAAATGAATTGTATGCTTTAACAACATTTTCTGTAGGCTTGCTTACATCGAGACTGAATTCCCAATTACCTTTTTTTGAACCATCTGTTTTCCAGTCCTTAGGAGGACTNTTAGTAAATTTCCAAGTTTGATTAGTTACTAGGCTATTTGGCTCGCCTTTATCATTTGTCCAAACAAGTTTTGCGATTAGTCCAGCAGGCCCTCCATGATTCTTGCACTCTAATGAAATTAGGTTTTCACCTCGACGTAAGGCTGAGGTGATNTTTATTTTCTTTGGCTGTTCCCAAGAACTACTTTCTCCTACAAGTTTGCCGTTTATGTAAGCTGAAAACTCGTTATCACATGTTATGTATAATTCTGATGTGTCGATTTTATTTGAGACATTAAATTCTCGAGAGAACCATGTTGTGTCACCATTTTTTTGAGAGTCTGATGACCAAATAGCTATAGGGCTATTATTTGTTCTTTTGTAATTATTCTCTGTAAGAGTGCTAAGGGCATAATCAAGTTGATTATAACTGTTGGGGATAATATCAAATANTTCAATCAATCTGTAATGAATTGNCTGTGATGNATAATTATTTTGAAACAGTTTGTTATTCGAATCAGAATAAATTTTATTTAATGATTTATTTACAGATGCAATCGCCAAAGAGCAGGCATTAATTATATCCGGATCATCAAATTCCATTAATGCTGAAAGGAGAAATTCNGGTTTCACGCTTTTTGGCCTCATTGCTAATCCTAGAGTTAACGTTTTCCGCAAATTATCATTAGAAGTATCGGCTAATTGGCTAAGCATAAACTGTGTAGTTCGATTTGATGAAATTTGCTGTAAGATTTTAAGAATATTATTCTTAGATATATCGTTAGTAGCTTCGTTAAAGCGTTCTATCAAAATATTTTCTGCATTTGGGGAGGACTTGATATTAGAAAGCACGCTTTTCATCAGTTGACTGTTAGCTTTAATTCTGCCGAGTTTTTCCGCTAACAAATCTGCGTGCAAGTTTCCTAATTTATTGACAACAGTTCCCCAAAAACTTGGGAACTGTAATCCTTTTCCTCCGAATTCAGAAAACCAGCCATCCTGTGTTGAAATTATCCAGTTAGTTAATTTTTCAGAGTGAGTTTTGTTTTTTATATTATTAATTTTAGGTAATTCTGAAAGAGACGTTGCAATATGAAACTGTGTGATTTTGTCATTTTCGTTGATAAGCTCTTCAACAAGAAGAGGGAACGATTGATCAAGCTCATATTCACCCATGAGGCGAATCTGTTCCCAGCGAATATTTGAGTCTGAATTAGGAAATCTATTTATTAAAAAAGAAGACGTGANCTTCAAGATTTCTTTGTTCGTTTTAATTTCTTCTTTGTATATTGATAATAGCCTTAATAAATCAAGGTGATCTTCATCGCTAATATTTGGGGTTTCTATTAGTTTTTTAATTATAATATTAGCATCTTTTTTGCTTGGTCGATCTTTTCTCAAATGCGCAGCCACAAGAATGCGGGTTAACGTTTTAGGTTTTATTGTCTCTTTTGATAGGTGAAAGTATTCATCTGTTGGTCTGTGAGAAAGGGCAACCATTGCTGAGTACTGTACAAACCGATCAGGATCACTAAGAAGTCGAATTAATGCTTTGTCGGCTTTTTGTGTTGGCATGCGCATAAGGGCTTCTGCTGCGCGACGCCGAACAAAGGGTTCGCTGTCGTTAAGTAGTTTTAAGATTACTTCATGTTCAGATTTATCTCGAATTCCTATTAACCATGCTGCTTGCCCTCGTACTTCTTCGTCTGTTGAATTGGCTAATTTTTGAATATAATTGAAAGGTAAATCTTCAAAGTTTTCAGAAAGTAATCGGATTGCACTTAATCTAGATCTGCTCGGGAGTTCCTGGTTAAGAGAGGCTTTTTTTAGAGCGGTATATATATCAAAGGGAGCTTGTTCTTGTATTTTTATTTGCCTAAGCCTGCTCCATTCTGAGCTTTTTTGAGGAAGATTTAAAAGTTCGTCTAATAAATTAGAATTANCTGAATCATTTNNATTCCATTTAATTGGNGGGGCTTTTGGTGANTCTTCTANTGAATAGAAGATTCGCCAAACNCCTTGATTGTGATCNGTTGCCATAATGCTTCCGTCTGGCGCAACGTCAACGTCAACGAGNGCAAAATTTATTGGTCTTCCTTTTTCGTCTTTTGCTCCTGCTTTTGCTTTTGCTAATTCAGTNAGTTCAGCTTTCCAGCTGCCGCCATGTCGATTTAGATGAAATACTACCAANCTTCCTGAGCTGGCATATCTNCCTGTNGTTGCTGATTTCCAGCGATAATCACAAACGATAAANGAATCTTGATACTTNTTTGGAAATTGTTTGTGTTCATAAAAAATCCCCCAATTAGGGGATCCTCTCCCAACTTCAAGAACCCCAGGTAAGCAGTCTAAGTAGTATGGTGGATAAGCACCAACACCCTGCCATCCTTGATCTCCGCCGGTCGCCCAGTGATTTAATCTAACAGGGCGATAAAATGGAACATCGACATGGAATTCCATGTCACTATCAAAACTAAAGAATTCCCCAAGATAGTTCATGCCTAAACTAGGTGGGTTTCTCCCTCCAGACCCAATGCATTCCCATTCTTCCCCTTTTGGATCAAAACGAAATACCGACGCTGTCCGCTCCTCCCTTGATGGGGAACTATCCTGAGTAATGTGCTTTCTTTCATTTATTCCTCCTCCATCACCGGAAACGAGATAAATATATCCATCTAAACCTCTTAAAATTGTATGCGCAGCATGATCTCCTCCAGTATTGAATGGAGCTCCTAATCTCTTTTCGTGTCTTATTTCTGATTCTGAATTGTATCCACTGAACAGTTGCACGCCATCCCCAGATACTGTGTATAGGTTATCCCCCAAAACTAGAAGTCCTTGAGGCCCTCTTCCTTGAAGTGGTGTCCCTGAAGCAATTGTTTCTTGAGTGTCATAAACTCCGTCATTATCAGTATCTATTATTCTTCTAAGTGAATTTCCTTCAGCCACTAATAATTGCCCTTTGCCGTCAAATGTGAGGTCATAGGATCCTCCTGTTAGTTTAGGTTCAGCAGCTCTATATATATGAAATCCTTCAGGAAGGATAAATTGATCATCTAATAATATTGGGTTAGCTGAAATAAAAGTTAATGAGCTTATTAATATTGATGATAGAAAGATATATGGTCTGGTCATTTTAGTAGTCTATTAAAAATGAAGATAATCTAAAGATATGTGCAGCTATGACTGCTATTGATTTCATAGGGAACTTTAGGGAAAGTCTTATAGAATACTTTGAAATTTACCAGTAAAAGGGTAGGGCTGGATAATGATTATTGCTTCATTAATTAAGCATTAATCTTTTATATTGATTAAAATATTTTCATTACTTCTTCATCAGATTGGCGAATAAATGAATCGAATTTCCCATAAAACTCATTTAATGGTAATCCCATGTGTTTTTCGAAAGCAGCAGATTTTCCAAGACGGGGAATATCAAAATACCAATTTTTTAAGACAGTGACTTCGGCGACACCTTCTACATGAATTAAATACGCTGTCGCCCATGCTCCTAACATGTAATAAACCTGAGCATAATTTCCTTTTTCCCAGTAGGTTTCATTATTTAATTGCCATTTTGTTTTACTTAAAAAAAAGTCGTTTATACCTTGCTGGCTAATATTTCCGCCGGTTACACGAAGCTCTAGCATGTATTTTTTGAAATCTACTAAATTAAGATTCTCCATAAACTTTGCTGAGCTATAAGTTGCTCCGCCTTCAGTCATCCAAGAGTTTAGATTTCGATCTGAAGTTCGTTCTTGGTATGAATCACAATGTGCTATCTGAAAGACATGGTGATACTCATGTAGAGCTCCCCATGTATTTTCGATAGGATTATTTTCACGTTCTGTAGCATTAGTTGTGACATCTTCGTATACACGTATAGGGGGTTCGCTCCATGTTAATCCTCCTTCTGCTCTTCCTGCAGATACAGCTTCGATTTCTGAGATTACATTTGATCGGTTTAAGAATTCCTCTACTTGCTTTTTTTCAGGATTTGATGAATTTGGATTTACTCTAGTTTTTGCCCTTTTCGTATAAATATCTAGGATGTTTTTCTTGTTGCCTGGTCCCAATAAGTAAACGTAATATGGTCCATAGTTACCAAAGTAGTTGATAGCGTAATTAAGCCCTCGTTCATAATTTTTTACTAAGCCNCCATCTTTATTAAGTCCATCTGCAACAAAAAGGACTGGTTTGNTGCGTGTCTGTTTACCGAAAANATTCTTATCTTTTTCAATGAATAAGTTTNGGTTTGAAGTATTGTTTTTGGATATGCAGCCCGTTAATAGTGTGCCTACAATTATTGCNAATTTTATATTGTTCATTCTGNAAGNAAAATAGATGTTAAGCATGCTTGCAGCTAGAATTATCTGTTTCTATATTCTTTTNCACCTTGCTGTTAATACAACTNTGTAAATTATGTNATCTGAAAAAGTTGAAGAAAGAATGAAACGTTGGCTAGCCAAGTCGGATTCACATCCGCTTTCTAAAAGAGAAACTGACTTGGTTTTACTGTTGAAGAAAGACNGCGAAGCTTGGCGTAAGTATGGTGAGTTTTATGATGGATGGAAATTTGAAGAAATTGAAGANCTTCTTGTTTCNGTTCGTTCTAGATTGTGAAGATATAAAATGAAAAGAAANNTTGGATTTACCTTAATTGAGCTACTTGTAGTTATTGCAATAATTGCAATTCTTGCTGGAATGCTATTGCCAGCTCTGGCTAGGTCGAAAGGAAAAGCTCGGCAGACAGTTTGCATGAGTAATCAAAAACAACTTGGACTNTCTACTGCCATGTATGCTGAAGATTACGACGATAAGTTCCCTGTTTCAGTGACGCCTCATTCAACTCAGAACCATGCAAAGTGGTTAACAAGTATGTATGACGTCGGTTATTTAAGTACAATGGATTTATTTGCAGATCCAGCAGATGTAGAAAGTCCTCATAATATGATCAAATTAAGGAAGCGTAGGATTTTACTTGGTAAAGAAAGTCGAGATATTGTTTTTTCTTATGGTGCAAATGAACAAATGATTGGGCCTTCAAATCAGATTTATAAAAAGATTAGTCAAGTGCCACAGCCNGATAAGATTTTTTTCTTTGGNTGTGCAACTTATATGGTTGTCCCATCATGGGATCATGAGCGTGTTTACAATGCTAGCGGGCCGCATCAGCCAAGCTCTTCATCGAATCCACCCAACGAGTTGTATGCACGCCACAGCTCCGGTAAAAATAATCGAGCAGGGGAGAAGAGTAAGGGTGGAAGTAATATAACCTTTGTCGATTTACATTATGAATATAAAAATCAATATTATATTGATAGAAAACTATGGTGGTTTAAAGATCACAAACCGCTTTAATAAATATTACAATCAATGACAGTAGTTTCATTTTTTCTGAATTAATTCATAATTTCTTACCCTCATGTTTTCTTAATTCCTTGAACATTAAAGAAGATTAATGACTAAGGTAGAAAATGGTAGATTCGATGTTATTATCCTTGGGGCAGGTGCGGCCGGTTTGCTTTGTGCTATTACGGCTGCAAAAAGAGGTATTAGCGTATTAGTTTTAGAGAAGTCTAATAAGGTTGGAAAAAAAATACTTATGTCAGGTGGGGGGCGTTGTAATTTCACCAATCGTTTTGTGGGTGCTGAAAATTTTGTTTCTTCAAATCCTCACTTTTGCAAATCGGCATTAGCTCGTTTTACTCAGTGGGATTTTATCGATATGGTTAATAGGCATGAAATAGAATATGAGGAGCGAAAACACGGGCAACTTTTTTGTATTAATTCGTCAAAGGATATTCTGAGGATGCTATTAGATGAATGTGAAAAGCTTGGAGTGCAAATTGAAACTCACATTGAAATAATTTCCTTATTAGTCACATTAAACAATAGAGACAATTTCAAGCTTACTTACTCACAATCGAGCCATGGTGTTAATACCCGCGAATTGTATTCCAGATCAATTGTTGTTGCTACAGGGGCGCTTTCAGTTCCGACATTGGGAGGAAGCGGCAAGGGTTATGATATAGCAAGTCAGTTTGGCCTTAATGTTAAACCGAGGAGCGCAGGTTTAGTGCCGTTAACGTTTGATGGAGAAATTAAAGAGCTATGTAAAAATCTTTCTGGCATCTCTATTGATGTTGAAGTTATTTGTGGGAAAACGAGCTTTACTGAGAAATTGCTTTTTACTCATCGAGGAATTAGCGGTCCTGCTGTTTTGCAAATATCTAATTATTGGCAGCCTGATTGTGCTGTTAGAATTAATTTAATGCCATCGATTGATGCGGTAAAAGTACTTCAATCATTTAAGAGGGATCAGCCATCTAGCGTTTTGCGAACGGCATTGAAGGCCTATTTCCCAAAGGCTCTGGTATTAGAGTTGCAAAAGATTTGGTGGGCAGATTTAGAGGGCCGTCCGTTGGCGGAGTTTTCTAACAAGCGGCTCGATGTTATTGGNAGGAAAATAAACTGTTGGATNCTTAAGCCTTCTGGTAATGAGGGATATCGTACAGCAGAAGTGACTTTAGGTGGGGTGGACACAAATGAATTAAGCTCGCAGAGTATGGAGGCTAANAGNCANCCAGGTTTATTTTTNATTGGCGAGGTTGTAGANGTAACTGGNCACTTAGGNGGTTTTAACTTTCAATGGGCATGGTCATCTGGACACGCTGCTGGATTGTTTGTTTGATCTTTCATTTCAATCTGTGAGGGGTTATTTCGTTCTATGTTTTATTGCGGCGGTGCGCCTTGGATTTTTTGCGGATTAACAGTTAATAAAATTCAATATACATAAGGTTGTCGCTTTTTATTATTCTCACACTTTTTATTACACTTTGATTTTCAGTTTAACATAATGGAAAAAAATATTATTAAATCCCGTCTATTGGAACTATCAAGAGATGATCTAAACCTTTCTAGATTAGTTGATCTAACTGTCTACGAAGTTAGCCGTGTTATTTCTTGGGANCAGAAGCNAAATTATGGTTTAAGTTTTCATGTGTTAGAACACTTTNGTGATAANCCCGAAAAAGCGNTNCATACTATATATAGGTATAACGAAGCTGATATATATGAGTTATTATCAATCATGATAAGATTAGAAAAACAATTTGATAAAATGAGGAATGCTTATATATCTGTAGAGTGGAAATGAGTTCATCCANATAATAAAATTTTGAAGCCTAGAGTTAGACTTGCATCAACAAAAACCAGGAATGGTTTGGATGTCTTTTTATATGCACATGATGATTCTTTTGGTATCTCTATTGATGGCAAAGAGCTAATGCACTCNAAAGCCTCAGCCTCTGAATGTTATCTTGGTGAAATTGGCGTGTCGCATCTAATTAATGAGGAAAAGTCCAGGATTCTGATTGGAGGTCTTGGTCTCGGTTTTACCTTGAAAAGTGTTTTGAGTCATTCGAGTTCCTTTGTGAAAGTTGATGTTGTTGAAATAATTCCTGAAATAATTGATTGGAATAAAACATTTTTGCATGGCTTAAACGGAAGTTTACTTGAAGATCCTAGAGTAAATGTTGTCAACGCTGACGTTTCGGAAATTATTTATGATACTCAGTCTAATTTTTATGACGGAATAATTTTAGATTTAGATAATGGTCCGGTACCTATGGTTGATGAAAATAACGCAAAGTTATATGAATGCAGTGGCATCAAAAAAATGAATAGAAAATTAAGAAGCAATGGTCGAATTGCAATATGGTCTGCAGGGCCAGATTTAGATTTCGAAGATATGTTGAAAATAAATTCTATTAATTTTTCTAAAATTCAAGCGAAAGTACATCAAGGAGCAAAACGAGCTAGGCATTTAATTTACGTTATTAAAAAGTATTAAGTTATTAGTCAGATTTTTCTTAATAACTAAAAATAACCATTTTATAAATAGGGTAAAATTTAAAATAGATTCTCATATGATGCCTTTCATTCTAAATGAGGTGTCATTTTTTAATATTTGGTTTTTTATCAACTTTCCAATTATTATTGCGCCTTAAACCGTAGTAAGGGTAATTGTCCCAAGGGGCGTCCAATCCTAGCGCTCTAGGATCCTTGGTTTTAATTAAATGTTTATTAAGCAGTGTTCTCATTCTTTTAAGAGCGCTGTTAAAGGTTGGGTTCTCTGCTATGTTTATAAGCTGTCCGGGGTCAGATTTTATGGAATAAAGTTCTTCAGCAGGCTTTTTTCCAAATGCTAAATCATAAAAACGTTTAGTGTTTGGTTTGTTTTTTTCATTCATAATTAATGTTTTAGTTGGGGATGAGTCGACTTCTCCAAAAGGTATGTAACGAGCACAATATTCCCGATCTGGATTCCCTGCCGGCCACCGATCGGGTTCGTGATTTTTGATGTATAAAAAATCTTTTGTTCGAATCGCTCGGCTCGGAAANCCCTTTCCTCCTTTGCGGCAGCCGTCGTGTCGTTCCATGGCGATAAATGCGCTAGTGCGCTCATTTAACTGCTTGTTCTTGAAAATATCCATCAAGCTATTAGCTGTCATCATTTTAGGTGGACGTAAGCCTGNTGCTTCAAGGAATGTTGGAGCGAGATCACTTAAATTTACAAATGAATTGATGGTTCGACCGGAATTTTGAATGCCTTTAGGCCAGCGGATTGCTAAGGGAACACGAGTTCCATCATCATATAAACTTGCCTTAGCTCGAGGGAAGGGCATTCCATGATCACTTGTTACTACAACAATAGTGTTATCGAGCTTTCCAATTGCTTCCAGTGTTTTAATTGCCCTAATCACCATTCTGTCNAAATGTTCGATTTCCATATAGTAATCAAGAATGTCNTTTCTCACAATAGGATCATCAGGGAAGATCGGTGGGACTATAACTTTGGAAGGGTCTTTTCCATCCTTNAGTCCTGATCCTTTTTCGAAATTTCTGTGTGGTTCGTATGTTCCNAGCCAAAAACAAAAAGGCTGATTGCTAGAAATTTGTTTTAAAAAGTCTTCAAAATTAGCTGCGTAATCATTTTTTGAGACGCTTTTCAATGATGTTGATAAGTTCTTTCCTTCGTATCTTATTCCAGCTGGATTGACTGTTCGACCGCCTGGTTCAAGTCGGCCCGGACTCCATCCTTTTCCTGTGAATCCAACTGCGTAACCAGCNTCTTCCAGGGCTTTTGTGTAAGTGATGAACTTAGCTGGTAAAGTGCTGTGAATATTTCCTGCCTCTTCCAAGCGCCAAATTGGTTGTCCAGTAAGAATTGAGCTTCGGGAAGGGCCGCAGGTTGGAGCATCGCAAAAAGCATTTATAAATCGGAGCCCTTCTTTGGCGATTTTGTCAAATCCTGGTGTTTTTACGACAGGGTCCCCGTTGGCTCCAGTATGNGCATAGGATTGGTCATCGGATATGCAGAATAAAATATTAGGCCGAGCGCTTGCAGCTTGAGTGTTAATACTTTGATGAAATGTTACTGCAATTATCGTAATTAAAAAATATTTTAGCATTATATAAATATGGGNTGATATTTGTATTTATTTTATTTGTTTACCAGCAAAAGAAAGTGGTTTTGTGCGGTCTTTCATTGATATAAGTATAGATTCTTGATTACATTTGTTTTTTATATGGTCGATTGTGAAGNAATTATTAATAACTAAATATATTCCTGATACTTGTTGATGTGATGATTTTAGTAATATAGGAGAAATATCTTGATACGTTTTTATGTCTTAATCTCAGTTTGTTTAGTAATGAACAGTGTGTTTGCTGTTAATCCATTGGTGGATTGGCCTCAATTTCGAGGTCCAGATGGTAATGGAAATATTGGTGAATTGAATCATCCAGCAAAATGGTCAATGGAGCAGAATCTTGCATGGAAACAGTCGATACCGGGAGGGGGTTGGTCTTCGCCCGTAGTTGCTGGAAACAATATTTTTNTTACGACAGCAGTTGATTCTAACAATACAAAACCGCTTAATCACGCTGGGGGAGTTCGAAACATGCGAGGTAAGAGGGCTTCAGAGCCGTTCGATTTCAAGCTCATATGTATTAGTCTTAAGGATGGCGCATTTAAATGGGAAACAAGTATAGCTAATAAGAAGCCAGAATTCCGAATNCATCCTTCTAATACTTATGCAACNGAGTCACCTGTTACTGATGGTAAATATGTTTATTGCTATTTTGCGGCTATCGGAAAAGTGGCGGCGGTAGACTTTAGTGGTAAAATATTTTGGACAATTGATGTAGGAGCTTTTCCAAGTGGCAATGGTTTTGGGAGTGGAAGNTCTCTNGGNTACAANGATGGAAAATTATTTCTTCAATGTGATAATGATAANGATTCTTTTGTGTTGTCTCTTGATGCAAATACTGGAAAGGAGTTATGGAAACGAAAACGCTCCTCTAGTACTAGTTGGTCATCTCCCTTTATATGGAAGAATAGCAAAAGAACTGATCTAGTAGTATGTGGTTCCGGTACGGTTACTGGTTATGATCCTAATACAGGTTTAACTCTTTGGAGATTAACAAATGTTAGTACCGCTTTTACGGCTTCACCTGCATCTGATTCTTCACACATTTTTTTAGGTAATAGTAGTCCAAGAGGGCAAGGCCCATTAATTGCTATTAATTCTCTAATTAAGGGTGAATCNAGACTNGAAATCAGCAATCTTTCCAAAGGTGTGACNTGGGGGCANTTNCGTGGAGGTCCAGGAATGGCTTCCCCTGTTGTAAGCAGTGGTTTTCTTTATGTTTGCAGTCGGGGTTTTCTGGCTTGTTATAATGCCAAGACAGGTAAACAGNTCTATAAGTCTCGATTACCTAGTGCTAAGTCAATTGCTGCTAGTTCATGGGCTAATGACAAGTATGTCTACTTGATGGATGAATCAGGAAAAACATTTGTTATAGAGTCTGGTTCCAAATTTAACATTGTTNCTGAAAACCAATTGAATGACTTNTTTTGGTCAACTCCTGCTGTNNCTAAAGGGGCCTTATTACTCNGAGGTGCAAATAAGCTTTATTGTGTTCGTAAATANCGGCNTAAGANAATTNATTTNTATTTATCTTTTAGAGGAGTCTTTAATTTTCTGTTCTTTAGATGGATCCTTCTTAAACGGNAAAACAAGCTGATTAAGATAGCCTTTNGGAAATTTTGTGTCTGCTAGTCCNGTAGATTTCGGCCACTGGTCACCTGGGAGGTGGTATGTTCCAAACAGTATGTCAATAAANGGAAAGTGTATGGAAAAATTTTTGTCATATGTTT
>PAOJ01000032.1 GCA_002708005.1 Verrucomicrobiales bacterium
CGAAGGCACCGGAACCTAAATCCGGCGCGTCTACCAATTCCGCCACGCGCGCGTCCAAANAGAAACTAGCAAATATTTTATGTTGGCGGCAAGCGTAGAGTGTNTGGNTTGTGNAAGTTAATGTTTTTAAACTTAGTTGCATTGGATAAAATATTTCTTGAAAATAGACCTTATTTATTTCGGTTCTATAAATAAATATTTATATTTTTGATATATAAAATNTCAGATATGGAAATGCGTTTTAATTTAATTATAAGGTTGGGTTTAACTTACTTTATGATTTATTTGCTTTCATTTCCTGTTCTTNAAGCAGAGAGGCAGGTTAAGCTGCGCTGGAATAATGGCGATGTCTTGTCTGGTCATATTTTGCCAAGTCAGAATTCTGTACTCAATTTTTCNTCTGAAATTTTTCAAGANAAACTTGTTTTGAGNACTTCAGAGTTAGATGCTCTAGAATTTGAATCAGAAAAAGAGGATTTAGATTTAGANTTNCTTGTCGTAACAATTTCGGGGGATGTAATAAAGGCCAATTTGATAGAATCAAATAGCCAGTACTATACTTTTTTCAGTAATAGACTGGGGCGAATACAAATAGATAGAGTAGCCGTTTATTCCTTAAATCGTNTNAATAATCCCAACGTCATTTTTGATGGATCACAATTTAATGAATGGGGTTTGGTAAGTGAAGATGTAATTAATAATTNCAAAGATAAAAATGATTTATTATGGATTAAGGGAAAAGGCGGTCATCCTTTTTCAACTACAAATAAATCAGTTTTATCCACNCCACTTGAAATTCCAGAACATTTTAACATAGATCTNGAAATAAGTTCGAGTTTTGCTCCCCGATTCTTATTTGCAATTGGAGAAGGCGATCGAAGCGCCGAATCTGATGGAGCTTTGAAATTGGAGACATGGGATGATGAGATAGTTTTGGTCCAGGGGCAGATCTTTGAAACAGTAATAACTATCAAAGAAGGNCAAACGAATGTTCGNTTAAGGCTTTCATATAATAGTGATTCGAGGAAGTTGCAGATATTTAATGCTAATGGAAGTTTGTTGGTTGAGGCAGAAGATGTTCATGTGCCTGTGCAAACGCAGGCGAATGTTTCAATTCGAAACAGGGGTGNAAATCTTCAAATTAACAGTATGGTTNTTTACAAAGGGTCAAAAAAAAATAGCCAAAAACCAGTTGATTCTAGTAAACCNCGAGTGCTGATGAATGATGGGAGCGTGAATTACGGTCAACTTTTTTTAGCCAATAAGAAGGCATTTATCGAGACGGGGGATATGAAAATGCAAGATGTTGATTTATCTAAAGTCGATCGAATATTTAATCCTAACATAAAATTATCTAATTCGACTTATTCTTCAGAATTAATTTATAANGACGATGTTGTTATTCGTGGAGAANCTCATNCAATTANATNNTAANAANNTNAAATTANAGACGCAATTTTCNNANNTGCCTNTCGANTGTTTNTTNGCNGGNGCNTCNTATTTNANNTTTNATTCANNCNANTCAAAATCANNTGCTAATAATNGATCTAANGTTAATTCAAAATTAGATTCGAACTTCGACAGGATGACTTATNNAGGTGGNAGATTGAGGGGAGAGATTGCATTTAATTCANATGGTTTTCCGTTAGCTTGGAATCCCGAAGGATCCCANGNTGCTTTANGGCTTTCAGGACTTGGTTCAGTCAGTGTTGAACGCAAGGCCCATGGACTAAGCGAGTTTTTGCCCTATGATGAAGGAGNTTATCCGCATCTTTTATATTTGAGGCATGGCGAAATTATTCCATGTATTGTTTCATCATACAGTAACGCTGGAGTTAAATTTCAGATGCCGTTTNATAAAAAAGTTAAAAAAATTGATAAGCTATTTGTNAAAGCTATAGAGTTTAATCCGATAAGAAGACTGCGTTCAAACAATGTTAATAGTAATAAAATATTTGGNAACTGGGNTGATTGGAGATANTTGACTAACACTGAGCTTGAAGCNAAAGAAGAATTAANCGGTTGGACCAATATTGATTATGATCATAGTAAATTTAAGGTTGGTTTAATAGGAATAGGATATGGCGACCGTNGTGTTTTAACTGAAGTGCCAAAGGGAACAACCGCTGTTTTGATGCGTCATGCATTCGAACTTGAAGAAAAATTTAAGTCGGATTCTCTCTATTTGATAATAGATTACGATGATGGATTTGCTGCTTATTTGAATGGAGAAAAAATTGCTTCCGCTAATGTGCCTGAAGGACGTTTAGATCAATTTAGTATTGCTACAACTAGTCATGAATCTGGAGAATTNGAGCAATTTGATATTTCTAAACACATCAGTCTNCTGCGAAATGGGAGNAATGTTTTTGCAATCGCTGGATTAAACAATGCNAAAACAAGTTCTGATCTTNTAATNAATCCTANTCTTTCAACAGAACCATTAGTNANAAAGAAGAAAAGTGNTCTTAAATCTCGAGATGATAGTTTTAAAAANANTGANANGNCTATTGAANCTANTNNAGAAAATNTAAATCGNGCATTAATAGTTTCTAGATTTGGCNGTGAAACTTCTCCAACTCATCTATTANTGGCAAAAAATAATGATATTGGGCAAGGGNAATTACTAAGNCTAAATAATNAGGCTCTTCAGTTTGAATTAACTTCGGANCTATTTNCNGTTCCCNTAGAAAGGCTGGATAAAGTTGTTAATGTTGAAAATTTAAATGAATTAGAANGTGNTATTTTAAATTATGATTTNAAGGCGCAANCAAGGTTGTACTTAGTAGATGGCTCAATTTTAGATTTTTTAGTTANANAGTNTAATAATGGTTTNTTGTNTGGAGAGTCAAAAATCTATGGAGAATTGGCAATTCCAATAACAGCGATTNAAAAGATAAATTTAGGAGGTTTTGAAAGTGATATTTTTGAATCTAAGTATGGTGAATGGATTATAAGATCAGTTCAAGAATCAGATGTTGANGTCCAATCAAATTCCTTNTTGGTNACGGNAAATNANAATCAATCTTTTCAANCTAGAACNACACCAACGCCNAAGCCGCTAATAGAAGAAAATAGTTCAGAGCTAATAATACCCGAACAGTTTGCGGATAAGGTTAAGAGAATTCAGAAAGGTATTTATCGAGTAGGAGAAGTGACTGTTGATGCGAGACTTAGGGTTGCTGCTTTTCCTGCAAAGGTTAATCAAATTATTGGCCTGATAGAGTATGCTCTCGTTACTGAGCAAGGGAAAACCCATGAAAGTTTTTTAAGTACTAAAATCAAACCGGGAGATTTGCATACAGCACTACTACTTCTGGGGGTAAGTCCCAAAAATAATGTTTCTGTAGAAATTTCTTGGCAGCAAGATGGTCGTTGGGTTCGGCAATCAATTGTGGATTGTGTTGCTCAATATCCACTGGAAGTTGCTTCAGAAATAACGGATAAGGAAACCGTAAAATCTTTTAAGTTAATGCCATCATCGTGGAAATGGATCGGCTCAAAACTAAGGTCAAATGGAATTTTGTCAGCTGATGAGTCAGGGTCTATCCTTAGCTTGCAGCCTGATCCAGACTCCTTGTCCTTGATCAAGCCAATGATTGACACGAGTAGGTTTGGAACTCACGTTTGGTCGAAGCAGGCCCCTAAAAAAGGTTCTACAATCCAAATATTTATCCAGAAAATTGAATTAAATAACAACGAAAATCTAGATTAAATTATGATCTCTAAATTAAATATTGCAGTTCTCTTTGGTTATCTTTTCTTTTTTTCTATTCAAATTTTTTCTGCTGATAAGTCGGTTGGCCAAGAAAACATAAGGCAGTCAATAGAGCAGGGTGCTAAATTTTTATACCAAAACCAAAACGCAACAGGGTGGTGGACGAACTCGAAGCTTCCTGCTTTAACAGGATTGGCGCTGGTGGCTTTGGAAACGGCAAATGTTTCTGAATTAGATGAAAAATATGAATCGGAGCGAAGAAGGGCTTATGATTATTTAGTTAGTTTAGCTAAGCCTGATGGATCCATTCATGACGGCCGTTTAATAAACTATAATACAGCCTGTTCGTTAATGGCATTGTCAGTTTCTGGGGATAGGGACTATAGATCACTNATTGAAAAGGCACGGGCTTACATTTCTGGGTCTCAGATAGATCTGGGTAAAAGGGGGGAACAGGATAATCCCAATGATGGAGGTGTTGGGTATAATGATAAATATAATCATTCTGANATGAANAATACACTTATGGCAATTGAAGCNATGCGTCTTTCCGAATCNGNTATACGNCAAAAAGACCAAGGCNNAAAACCGTTNANACATGACCTTGACTGGAAAGCNTTGGAGCATTTTTTAGCTAGNTGCCAAAATCTTCCTGAGTTAAGTGATAATCCTAATCTTTCTAATCAGCCGGAGGATCGAGGGGGGTTTATTTATCATCCTGGAGAAAGTAAGGCAGGAGAAGTTTCTGATAAGAAAACCAAGAGGGTGGCTTTACGCTCTTATGGATCAATTAGCTATGCGGGAATGATGAGTTTTGCTTATGCAAGAGTAAGTAAAAATGATGATCGTGTGAGTGCTGTAATTGATTGGCTNAGTAAAAATTATACTTTAGACGAAAATCCNGGAATGGGTCAGGAAGGGCTTTACTATTATTTTCATCTCATGAGCAAAGCATTGACAGCTCATGGGGTGAAAAATCTCAAGGGGCCAGATTCTAAATCGATAGATTGGAGGAATCAGTTAGCTTCTAAATTGATTGCTCTTCAAAATGAGAACGGTTCCTGGAAGAATTCTAATAAGCGTTGGATGGAAGGTGATTCTAATTTAACGACTTCTTATGTTTTGATAGCTTTGTCACTTCTGTTGAAGTAATCCTTCTGAATTATATCAACATTAATTATTTTTTTTGTCTGCCTGCTTTTCAGCTTCTCTAGATCTAATTCCAGATAAAACTTTTTCTTTTGATATTTTTCCCTCTTCGATCGCCTTGGCTATGCTTGGGTTAGATTTTAATAGTTTATTATACTCTTTAGTATAGTCGCTACGCTTTATTGCTATATCATCAATAAAAATTTCACCAGACCCTCCTTTGACTGCTCCTGTTACAAATCGAAACATCAATCTTACTCCAGTTGCATCTTTGGGNGCGGTCAATTTAGGGACTGAAATCTTTGTCCATTTTTTGCCTCCCTTAAAGTTCGTTAAACCAATATTTCCAACTTGCCCCGTGTCAGATATCCAATTGATCATGTATTGCTGAACATAGCTTACTCCATAATCGATCTCTTTAATCCAAAAAGTCAGATCGTATTTTTCNCCTCCGATAATTCCCTTGTTTACAATCTGAATTAAGTGCCCTTCGTTTGGTAGTGCAAATTCATTTTTTAGTTTGGAGTGCAAACTATATTTTCCGCTATGAGCGTCTTCTTCGGATCTAACTGGTGGTACATTGGATGCCCGCACCCATCCATTTGTTTCATTAAAATCGTCTTCAAAACTACCGTTGATTAACCCGGCATCTGCTAGTGCTAAATGAGATAAGTGAAAAAAAGTGGCAATTAAGAGTGAATATTTCATGATTAATAACTGAGAATCTATGTAACAGAAGCGAAAATTATTACCAATAGTTTACGTTAATGCATCAACAAAAATGTAAATTGTTATTTATTTTGATAAGAGATATTTAATTTTATTTTTAGGCGTTCTTTGATACATAATTTAGTTATTTAACTGAGGAATCTCTTGCAAACTCAAGATGATAATTTCATTATTTCTCTTTATTGCAAAATTACAAAATATTTTTAAAAAATGAATCGTAGAACCTTCACTAAGCGTACTTTACTTGCCTCAAGTGCCTTTGCGCTTCCTAAGTTTTCAATTGCTAAGCCCGGAGAAACTAAAAAAATAAATGTTGCCGTCGTTGGGGTGGGAGGCATGGGAGGGTATGCGGTAAATGAAGCTGCTAATGAAAATCTTGTGGCAATGTGCGATGTGGATGATTCCCGAGCCGCTAATGCATTTAAGAAGTATCCTGATGTTGCTAGATTCAAAGATTTTCGAGTGATGCTCGATAAAATGGGAAAAGATATAGACGCTGTATCAATTTCAACACCTGATCATACTCATTTTGCAGCTGCAATGGCAGCTATGGAGCGAGGCAAGCATGTATTTGTTCAAAAACCTTTAGCTCACAATATTTGGCAGGTACGTACGCTTCGCAAAGCCGCAGAGCATTATAAAGTCATCACTCAAATGGGTAATCAAGGGCATACATTTCCTGGTATGCGCCGAATTAAAGAATGGATTGATGCAGGAGTGGTTGGTGATGTTCGAGAAGTCATTACTTGGACTAATCGGCCTAATCCGCCTTGGTTTGTACCTCCTAGTTCTTTTCCTCCCGTGAGCGGTGCAGTGCCGAATACTCTAGATTGGGATTTGTGGCAGGGGCCTGTTAAACATCAAGATTATAGCTCTGATTATGTGCCTGTGAAATGGCGCGGTTGGTGGAATTATGGTTGCGGCTCTTTGGGGGATATTGGCTGTCATACATTCGATGCGCCATTTTGGGCTCTTGGACTTGGATCGCCTATATCAGTTGAGGTAGATCGTAAAGAGCCTCCAGGCAAGGGTTTCATTCCGATGGGGTCTGTGGTTACTTATAAATTTCCAGCTCGCGGTAAAAAGCCTCCCGTTACTCTTAAGTGGTACGAGAAAGGTTACGAAGTTCCAAAACCTAAAAGATGGCAGAAAGACAAGGACCTTCCGAGTGGCGGCGGCATGTATATGGAGGGAGAAAAGGAGACACTTTATCATTCAGGAATGCGGCCCAATAGTCCTATGATTACGCCTGGTAAGCGTTTTATGGAGATGAAAAGCAAATTAGTTAAAATTCCGAAACTGCCCTCTGTAGGAAATGGGCCAATTCAGGAATGGTATCGTGCAATCAAGGGAGATGGCCCGATGCCAGGGTCTAATTTTGATTATTCAGCACCTCTAACCGAAATGGTTCTTCTTGGAGCTATTGCTCAGAGGACAGGAAAAAATATCGAGTGGGATAGTAAGCAGATGAAGATAAAAGGAATGCCCGAGTTGGATTCTCTTATCAAAGAGCCAACTAATAATGGATGGGAATATGGAGAAAACCTCTGGTAACCATTCTCAAATAAATATTAGTANAATTTATAAGGGATAAATTAAATCTCTCGACCAACCGATTCTGCGATTGGGGATAATTCTTTCATTAATGCGGTGAATCCGTCGAGGTCGATCTGTTGCGCAGCATCGCTNATTGCATGAGCTGGATCAGGATGAACTTCGATAAGAAGTGCGTCTGCTCCCATTGCAACCGCTCCTTTACACATAGCGCGTACGAGAGATGCCTTGCCACAGCCTTGGCTTGGATCGACAACGATTGGACAGTGAGATTCATTTTTTACAATAGCCACTGCTGAAAGATCTAGGGTATTTCGAGTATAATCTTCGAATGTTCGCACACCGCGTTCACAGAAAAGAAGATTGGGATTTTGGTTGGCTAATACATATTCACCGGCTAGGAGCCATTCCATAACACGCATGGACATTCCACGTTTGAGTAATACCGGTTTTCCTGTTTTTGCAGCAGCTATAATTAATTGAAAATTCTGTGCGTTGCGTGTTCCAATTTGTAACATATCTGCATAATCAGCAACTAGCTCGGCGTGATCTTGAGAAAGCAGCTCAGTGATTATAGGCAGGCCGGTTTCTTCTCGGGCTTTAGCAAGTAATTTAAGCCCTTCTTCACCTAGCCCCTGGAACTCATAGGGAGAGGTGCGCGGCTTGTAGGCTCCACCACGTAACATTGTTGCTCCAGCCGCTTTCACTGCATGAGCGGTTTTCAGCAATTGTTCTTCATTCTCGACTGAGCAAGGGCCAGCCATTACTTGAATTTTTTTCCCGCCAACAATAGCACCGCCAGCATTTACTGTGGAGTCTTCAGGGTGCGCTTCTCTGCTAACTAGTTTGTGGCGTTTTTGGATTGGAGTAACAGATTCAACTTGTGGCCAAGCATTTAAAACGTCCAAATCCCCATGTGAAAGTTCGTCACCTATTGCTCCTATTACGGTCCGTGCAACGCCATGCATAATATGTGGCTTATAGCCGAGCTTCTTTATTTCCTCGACGACGGCTTGTTCATCTTCGGGTGAGACACTGTTTTTTAGTACTACTATCATTTTAATTTAAATTTTTTTTGAGATAAAAAAAACCGCAGGCTTTTTTGCCTGCGGCTTGGTAAATTTTTTTGACTTTCTCAGATTTCCAAGGCTCGCAGGCGGTTTTGGTTGGTAAACCGATACCAGGAGCTAAAATAGCCAAAAAACTTTTTGCCTTGAAAATTCACGGATGCGCAGAGTAGCAAAAGTCTCTTGGCTGTCAATGGGTTTTACTGGGAGTTATGCGCACTTTTATTTTGCGAGAAAATAAGACCTCCGGCACATTGCCTGTGACATGACTGTAGTTTTACGTTTGATAATAGCCCCAGTGCTCCTAATAACAANGGTTATGGGCTGGTCGCAAACCAATCCGACTAAGATTCCTAAGCCTGATTTTTCCCAGTATAAACGCATACATCAGAAAGCNCTCAACCTTATTCGAACGGATCAGGCTGGGGTTGCAGTTCAGTTTCTTAATAAAGTTTCTCAAAATCTACCAATGGATGCGGAGACNCATTATATGCTTGCTGTTGCGTATTGTGAACTAGGTGAAATTAAAAAAGCTGAATCTAGCGTTGAGCGAGCTCTTGAGTTGGGGCTTCAGGTAGGTAGGATTATTGGAGGGACTCACAATGGTCTGAATGCAATTCGTAAACGGCCGCTAATACAGCGACTTCTAAGTGAGAATGGTAAATATCCTGTTCATGGCCCCATGTTGGCAAATTTAAGTGGTACTAGCGCAGTTATATGGTTACGAACTTCAGGACCTTCACAAGTATCTGTAGAAGCAAATACTGATCCCCCTATATTATCTGGTCGTGTTGAAGCTTCAACTCTTTCCAAGCAAGAGAATGATTATGTAGCCAAGGTTATACTCAAAGGATTGAAACCACAGACAACTTATCAATATGTCGTGTCTATTGACGGGCAAAAAAATGTTTCTCCAAAGCAGCGTTTCACAACTTTCAATCGTGTTGGAAGTGCTGGGGATTTTCGTTTGGCGTTTGGTGGAGGGGCAGGTTTTGTACCGGAACATGAGTATGTTTGGAATACTATTGCCGACACCAAGCCACAGGCGTTATTTCAACTTGGTGACAATGTATACATTGATAATACCGAAGTGATGGATATGCATCACTACTGTTATTACCGACGCCAGTCCCGATTGGAGTATCGTGCTCTTGTTTCAGGTGTTAGTGTGTTTTCAATTTGGGACGATCATGATTTCGGNTTAAATGATTGTTCAGGAGGGCCAAATATAGAGACTCCCAAATGGAAGCGACCAACTTATNATATTTTTCGAAATAATTGGGCTAATCCAGCTTACGGAGGAGGGGATAAGCAGCCCGGTATTTGGTGGGATACTTATATTAATGACGTACATTTTATATGTATCGACGGGCGTTATTATCGAACTAACCCAAAAAAAACTAAAGGAAAGCTTAGCATGTTAGGGCCTGTGCAAAAGAATTGGTTGCTGAATACAATCAAAAATTCTAAAGGCACATTTAAAGTTCTAGTCTCTCCTGTCCCTTGGGTTTTTAAGGCTAAGGGCGATAGTAAAGATACTTGGAACGGTTTCAAGGATGAGCGAAATGAGATTTTTCAATTTCTTTCAGAGAATAATATCAAGGGAGTTTTATTGATGAGTGCTGACCGACATCGTTCCGACCTTTGGAAAATAGAACGTTCAAATGATTATCCTTTATACGAATTTAATAGCAGCCGCCTCACAAATCAGCATGTCCATAAAACAATGGATGAGGCAATTTACTCTTACAATGCAAAGCAATCTTTTGGAACTGTGGACTTTGATACTGATGCCGGTGATCCTAANGCGACTTATTCCATAAATAGTATAGACGGTGAGCAAATCTTTAAATTTACTATTAAGCGCAGTCAACTGGAATAGTATTGCTTTAANTTATGGCTGGGATAGACCAAGAGACTGAACAGTGGCACTATAGATATTACTAAATTCCTTTGGACAAGTGAAAAGAGTGGGGATCTCAAAGTGCGTAGTCATAACCCTAGTTCTTCCAAGTGGATCTTTATTGCCAAATGCTAGTGTAAATTTCTTTTTTTCATTAGAAGTGTCTACCTCGGCGACAATTTGTCCCCCTCCGCTTTCTATTCTAGCAGCTTTAACGGCTGCATCGCCTTCGCCAATCCACTCTACTGCTGTCATAATGCCCATTCGATAAATAGTCTCCTCCAGCATGGCAGATTGAATTTGATCTAGTGCCTTATTGTCATTGCTGCGCCAAGTCGCGTTCGGCATACGCAACATGCGGGCAGGTTTTTTATTCAGTGTGATTGTAACTGCAGCTACCTGATTAGTTGCGAATGTCCATAGTCGTCTTTGGCGAAGCTTGAACTCTTCTTTGGGCAATAGAATTGCTTGGGCGCGCGGCAAAGATACAATAGTTGGCTCACTATTTAGCCTCGCTATAACTTGTTTGTTGTCAAAAGTTCCAAAAGAAATGGATTTTTTCCAAATGCCCTCTGAAGGGGATTCTCCGCTAATTGCTAAATTAAGCCATGGTTTATCAAGTCCATTTTTTTTGAAATCGCTGTCAGTAGCGTTGTCTTTTACAAATTCAATTATTTGTCCATTACGAACGTTCGTAAGCATATTATTTACTAGTAGAGTATCAGCTGGAAACTTTTTTGCTCCAGTGACTTGCCATGATCCATCAGTCTGTTTGTTTACACTAAATTTATTAATAGCTTCTACTGAAATAGAAGTAACTTCATCAAGAGGCCTGCGAAAGATTGCTTGATTGCGAAACTGATCATATGGCAAGCGCAGTAGAGTCAATAGGCCATCATCTTCGATGGCAACATTACCTCGACTAGAATGATTTATCCAAATCTTGTCGTCTTCAGAGTCCGTAGGTTTTCGGAAGCTCAATTCAACAAGTGTTTTTCCATTTTTAGACAATCTTACTGTGGCATCAGGTTCGCTTATTATTGGTTCTTCTGTAGCTATCTCAATAATTCGAGATAGTTTCATGCGATTAATAATTTGCAGAATTATTGACTGGTCCGTTTCTGTCTCGATCGGTTCCTTCATCCGCCATGTTTTGTTATTTTCTTTCAATAATTGCACAGTGCGGCTTTGCCCCCAAAATCGTAGTGAATCAAAGTCTAGATTTTCAGGAATAAGTCGTAAATCTCGCCAGTCGTTAGAGGTTCGCGGAACCCAATTAGCCAAATCGCTATCTACTAGAATTACATCGCGGGCTCCTGGTAGCCGCACATATGTTTGGCGGCCGAATAGAGCTAGAGCGCCAACCTCGATAGATTGTTCTTTTTCTCCAATCCGCCAGCGAACTAGAGTCTTGGTGGAATCGATTAGGCCAAATGTTTCCTCATTGCCGGTTTCAGTCCAGTCAGCTTCAGTTATATGTTGGCTGACTCTAAGTTCAGCGAGTAGTTTGGCTAGTTGATTAATTCGTTCGGGATGAGCTGGATAATCGGGGTTGCCTACTCGCCATTGACTGTTAATTTTTCTAGCAACAATATTGTTTTTGCCGCGAATCACAGTAAATGAGTTTATTGTATCCTTATCGAGTTCTGGAAATAAACGCTCAGCTTTATTTATATTAAGTTCGGACGGTTTAAGTAGATAGTCAAACAAACATGCAACAGCTAAGAATGCTGCTAATATGTTTAGCCATTTGAATTCCTTCGGGTTCATTATCTTTTCATTTGGCGGCGCCACCATAATAAGCCAATGCTAAGAGTTCCACATGGCAACAGAAAAAGAAGTACCCACGTAATGGAATTCATTTCCGCACTAGAAAGATTGATTCGATACTCAGTTACAGCCCTCGGCTCGATTTCAAGAAGGTGTGTTCGTTCAAGTAGCCAGTTAACTGCAAGATTGGCAAAGTCTCTATTAGCCCCTGCCTCGAAGGCTCCATCTCCGAGGAATAATGAATCTCCGGTAACGACAATTCTCGCTGGCGCTTGGCTTTCATTTGAATGTATTTTAGCAGCTATTAGTGGGATTTCTCCTTCTTTTTCAACTGCGCCTTTTTTGTCCTGAGTTTGAATTATTGCCTGACTAGAGCTTGATGAATTGGCAAGTACAGAAATGGGTGGTGGATCATCATTGCCTTCATTTACTTTAGGATATCCGATAGAGCGAGGTAGTAACATTTGTAACCTGCTGCCGAGGATTGGTTTGGTGATGGGATGGCTACCAAGATCATCAATCAGTAGTAGCCCGGGATTGCCAGACTGTTCGTTTTTCGAGTCGGAAACTTGATTGNCACCAATCTCAAAACCATACTCTTCGAAAAAAGTTTCTAGCCCGGTTGGGCGTTGGAGNGAAAAGAAATTAAACAGAGCAAAAATGTTTCCGCCTGTACCAATGTATTCATGGAGTTTATTCAACTCATCGGGACCATAAGGTGTTCGAGGGCCAGGAATTACTAGAAGCCTACAGTCAGCAGGGATGGCATTAGTCCCACTAAGTGAAATTTCTTTAATTAAGAACCCTTTTTGTTGAAGCATAATGGAGAACTTAGAATAGCCCCATTGACCACCTTGGTCACCGGGGCTGTGCTCACTATGGCCAGTTACGAATCCCACCTTGGTTTGACCACCTTCATTCACTGCAACTATTGCTGAAGTAAATAATTTTTCTCCAACAAAGTGCGTCCTGCGTGCTACACGCTTGTCCATAAACTCTGAAAAATCTAGAATTGAAAGCTCACTATCATTAACAATTTTCACTCTTTCCTTTGCCGAAAACAGTATGCGACTACTGGGTGCATTAGCTGGTAATCGTAGTTCTTGTTGAACTTCCTCTGCGCGTGCTGGATCGCGTGCCAAATCGATAAATTCCAACTTTATACTCGCGGATATACGCTCGTATTCAATGAGCAAGCTTCTTACTGGATCAAAAAGATCAGATTGTTTGTCAAATAGAACAACTACACGAATTTCGTTGGTCAATGATGTAAGTACTTTTTTAGTAAGAGGCGAAAGATTATGGTTTGCTGATTTGGCAAATGCGATTTTTGTTGGGTTTCGAATTGCCAGTGTGTTTNCAAGGAATACACACAGCACGGCTATGATAGCGGAGAGAAATACTCGTTNTGAGATTACTCTACGAACAGTAGGTGAAAAACTAGAAAATTTTTTCTTATTCTCCATTTTCTATTTCCAGCGACGACTTTCGACAACCTTGTGGGTGAGATAGAGAAACATGCTTGTCAAACTCAGGAAGAAAACTATTGCTCCAAGGTCAAGAACTCCTCTGGTAAAAGACTCCATATGATTTGCCAGTGAAATGTGGCGAGCAAGCAGTGATGAAAAGTCTGTTCGATCTGCAGAAAAAAACGAGAAAAATCCAGTAAAGAATAGCGCTGCTCCAATAGCGAAACTNCTTACTGCAGCAACAGCTTGATTTTGAGTTAATGCGGAAGTGAAGCATCCGATTGATACATATAGGCTGCCTATCATTAAGATTCCCATCGCTGTCGTACACATGGTGCCAAATCCAAGAACAGCAGATTCACCTACATAAAATCGAANTACAATAGANCATANTAAAAGAGGGGTCCAAAGAATCATATAAAAAATTAATGCACCGGTGAATTTTGAAAGTACCACCTCCCAGTCTCCTACTGGGGCAGTCATTAAACTCTCGTATGTGCCGCTAGCTCGTTCCATAGCGAAACTTCTCATTGTAATCACAGGAGCAATCAGTAGTAAAATCAACCAAAAGAAATAGGTTTCATAAAATATCTGTGTTACAGGCATTGGGGTTGCTTCCCCGTTGAGTCCATAAAGTACAACTAGAAAACCTAATCCAATAAGAAAAAGAACAGCGGCGATAATTATGAATCCAGTTGGGCCTTGGAANAACATAGATAACTCTCTTCGAACTAGTGCTTGAAAAACATTCATCGATTTCCTTCCTTTCCATCTGTGAGGCTTACGAACAAGTCTTCGAGGGAAGGTTTTTGCAGTGAAAGCTCTCGTAGTTTCCAGCCGCGCTCATTTACAGTAGTGAAAATTTGTTCTCGTGCATCGTTGTTTTTTGTTACGGAAAATCGGCACCTAACGTATCCATTTTTTTGTTCTATAAATTCTAATCCTTCGAGTGCAATTTCACTNACCCAATTTTTTATATCAATTAAGGGTGCGCGGATTTCAGCTGTTACGCTCAACTTAGATTTGCTTATTATGTTATGCATTTCTCCGCTAGCCAATAGCTTCCCTTCATGAAGTATAACCACTCTGTCACATGTCATTTCAATTTCCGATAGAATGTGTGAGGAAATTAAAACTGTATGTTTTCCTGCAAGTTTACGAATGAGGCTTCGAACCGAGCGTACCTGATTTGGATCTAATCCAGATGTTGGTTCATCAAGTATGATTAATTCCGGGTTTGCCAGTAATGCATCTGCCATGCCGACTCGTTGGCGATAGCCGCGAGATAACTGTCCGATAAATCGATTAGCTACATTCGAAATGCCACATTGTTCAACTACTTCATCTATACGTTTTTTGGCTATATTTTTGCTCAAGTGTTTGAGTTGTGCACGAAAAGCCAAATAGTCTATTACACGTAAGTCGATTGGTAGAGGATTGTTTTCTGGCATGTAGCCGATACGACTTCGAACAAGATTAGGTTGTTCAAAAACACAATCGCCACCTATATACACCGACCCAGAGGTTGCGGCTAAAAAAGTGGTGAGTATTCGCATGGTAGTGCTTTTGCCAGCCCCGTTTGGGCCGAGAAATCCAACCACCTCTCCATGTCCAACAGAGAACGTTATTCCATCTAGAGCTACATGTTGCCCATAGTGTTTAGTCAGGTTCTCTACTTCAATCATCAGTGGCCTTATCTCGAAAACAGGACCAACCTAACGGGCAAGTATGGTCGAAAGCAATCCGCGTGTGCTATTTAACAACATGCTGGTCGTGGCAATTACTACCCTCTAAACTAGCTTCATGGAGCTGCTCGTCTGGTTAGTTGCTATTTTTTTAGGTTATTTGTTCGGTTCTTTGCCTACAGGTTATATTGCAGGGAGACTTAAGGGTTTGGACTTACGTAAGGTTGGTAGTGGCAATATTGGCGCTACCAATGCAATTCGTAATTTAGGTCTGAAAATCGGAATTGTTGTGCTTCTCATAGATGTCATAAAGGGATTAATCCCCTGTATTCTTTTTCCAGAGCTCATCGTAAATTTATTTCCAGCTACATATGATGCTAATTTAGAATATTTAGGTTTAATTTTGGGTGTCTCAGCAATACTTGGTCATAACTTTAGTTGTTGGTTGGGGTTCAAGGGAGGCAAAGGGGTAGCAACCACCGCTGGAGTGGTGGGTGGACTTGCACTAATACCTTTTGTTATCTGCTTTTTTTCATGGATTTTGGCCGTTCTTGTTAGCCGTTACGTTTCAGTAGCTTCAATAGTTGCTGCAATAATTCTGCCATTAGCCATGGCTATTTGGCCAAACGATCTTACTAATCGTTTTGGGATTCTATTTTGGGTGTTTTTGATACTAGGTATTATGGTGATTTGGAAACATGTATCCAATATTAAAAATTTAATGAACGGAACTGAACATCGTCTTTTTGATAAGAAGAGTCCTTATAAAAAGAAGGAACAATCATGAAAACAACAGTGATAGGTGCTGGGGCATGGGGTACAGCGTTGACACGTCTTATTTATATGTCTGAAGGGGAAGTATGTCTTTGGGGTCGTGATAGAGACTCTTTAGTTGAACTGGAAAGTAAAGGGAAAAACCAGAGATACTTACCAGGTATAGATTTGCCAATGGGTATTCAAACACAGTCAGATTTGATAAAGGCAGTCGACGGGGCCGATTGTCTTGTCCTTGCTGTGCCCTCTAATGCTTTTCGTGAAATTACATCTCAACTAAATCAGTTCAATGGGGTGGTTGTAAGTGTAACTAAAGGAATTGAGTTTAGTACAGGACTTACAATGAGTGGGATAGTTAAGGAGAATATGCCTTTGGCTGAAGTGGTAGTATTGTCTGGCCCAACTCTGGCAGAAGAAGTCTGTCGTGATATGCCAACAGCTGCTGTATCTGCTAGTAAATGTTTCGATGCAGCAACAATTGTTCAACGAATTTTTCATAGGCCTTCATTTCGTGTATATACTAGTAAAGATCCAATAGGAGTTGAATTAGGAGGTGCATTGAAGAATGTTATTGCTATTGCTGCAGGGGCTTCAGCAGGACTTGGTTTTGGCGATAATTCCAAGGCAGCACTGGTTACTCGTGCCATTGCAGAGATTCGTAGATTGGGATTGGCTTGTGGGGCTAAGTCAGAAACTTTTTCAGGGTTAGGAGGGTTAGGTGATCTAACTGTTACATGTTTTTCTAGTCTGAGCCGTAACTATCAGTTTGGTCAACGTATTGGTCGAGGTGAAAATTTGAAAGATATTCTTGAAACATCAATTTCGGCTATAGAAGGATTCCCAACATCTCGATCGGCGTGGAATCTTGCTAGAAAGCGCAAGGTTGATACCCCAATAATTGATGAGGTATATGCAATGCTTTATAAAGGCAAGGATCTACGCCAAGCACTACTTGATCTTACTACTCGCTCTAGTAAATCGGAAGATTGAAGTAAAGCTCTGGTTTCATATTGTTAAGATTTTAGAGCCAGCGGGTTCGATTTTTTTTCTGAACAAAAGTCTCAGCTTCTGGGTTTCCAATGACTTTCATCTTTTTACCGTCCCAATTTATATTTTGTTGAAGTTTAAGTGCCACAATACCAGAAAGGCCTATTTCTGTGAGATGGCCTCCTATTTCAAATGAGGCAAATGTTTTACCGTTATCAATAATTGCATCAGTCCACTCACGAAAATGTCCGTTTGCGCGTGGGAGAGTTTGAGCGACTTTTTTGGCTTCTCCGTGATTGCCGTGACCGGTGAATTTTTTGTCATCCTTTAGCTTAAGATAGCATTGTGAGTTCCACAGTCCCGATGAGAGAAGTCCGTTCTCAGCTTCAACTATGGCTCCTACTCTAGGGATATTTCCAAAGGTGCCGATAAGTTGATCTGTTATATGTTTGGGGGGCATATCTGATCCACCTGTGTAGTATATAAGATTTACTGCGGCACGTTTTCCCTCCGCTGGAAAATGGAATGTGTGAGTTACAGTTTTAGCGTAAGTTTCCAATCCAGACTTCTCAACGTTGCTAATCTTGACTTTGTCTGGGTATTTTAAATTGAGTGCTCGCACTGGCATATTGAAGGAATGGCAACAAAAGTCACCAATAGAACCATTGCCAAAATCATACCACCCGCGCCATTTTCCCGGATGATAAATACTTGTCTTGTAAGGCCGAATAGGAGATGGGCCACACCAAAAATCCCAATTCATTCCTTTTGGACTTGGATCTTCTCCTGCTGGACGCGATCCCCCATTTGGCCAGCCATGTGCCGGATGCCAAACGTGTACGTTTGAAACTTGGCCAAGAAGGCCAGATTGAATTAACTCGATACTTCGGCGTAAATTTGCTGATGCGCTACCTTGGTTTCCAGTTTGAGTAATGACTTTTGAANTGCGAGATAGATTACGCAATTCTCTGGATTCNGCGATAGTGTGGGTCAATGGTTTNTCGCAGTAGACATGTTTACCAGCTTTCATTGCAGCTTTGCAAATTGGGGCATGCCAGTGATCNGGTGTTCCAATTACAACCGCGTCAAGTGACTTTTCTTTTTCCAGCAACAGCCGATAATCCATGTAGGTATTAACATTTTTTATCTTATCTTTGTGCCTGTTAAGAGAGCTATTTGTTTGATTTGGATCAACATCACAGAATGCAGCGACATTGTGACCAAGTTGTAATGCATTGCGAACGTGCCCCTGTATCTGGCCGCCCATGCCTATAAATGCGATGTTTAATTTACGGCTCGCTCCAAAGACAGTATTCGGTAATACGATCGGAGCTGCTGCTGTGGCTGCAAGAAAAGTTCGCCTTTTGATAGTTTTACTTGTCATTGAATGAAATCTTAAACCTCATCATTTTCATAATTCAGCTAACTTGAAAAGAATATTTCTTAAATCANTTTTCTCTAAAAGTATTATGAATTATTATAGACTTTTAGATTACAATAAGAGATTTATTGTATTTATCTCTATGTTTATGTCTTAAATTANAAAGTTATGGATAATTTAATAAAGAAAACAATTTTTATATTAACNTTTTTCGGTGTAGTTATCTTAAATACAGGATGTGTATCTGCTCGATTAGATAAAAGAGAGACAGTGGTTTATGGAATGCGTAATAGTCATGATTTAACTTATGAATTGATGCAGCCAAAAAATCCAAATGGTATTGGAATTGTTTTTATGGTGAGTGGCAGTTGGAGATCAAATCCTGATGATTTTAAGCCGGTTTATGCCCAATCATTCCTTAAGCGAGGTTATACATTGTTTGCTGTTTCACATTTGTCCCAACCAGATGCAACTATTCCGCAGATATATGAAGATGTAATAATTGCGGTTCAACATATTAGGACTCATGCAAACTATTATGGTGTATCTCCTGATCGGCTCGGAGTTTCAGGAGCAAGTGCTGGAGGTCATCTTGCACTTATGCTAGCTACAAAAGGAAAAGAAATTACAGGAAACTCAAATGGGCTTTTTCGTGCTGTTGCAGTTTTTTTTCCAGTAACTGATCTATTAAATTTAGGTAAGTCGTCTGAAAATGCAAATGATGGTGGCCCTCCAAAAAGATATCGTAAGGTATTTGGTATTGATCCTGATGATTTGAATGAGTGGAAGCGAGTTGGTTATGAGTTGTCACCGCTCTATCATGTTGATGCAAACTCACCGCCAGTTCTTATTATTCATGGTGATGAAGATGATTTAGTTCCTATTGAGCAATCAGAGCGTTTTCTCAAAGAGGCGATAAATACAGGGGCTAAAGTTAAGTTAATTCGTAAAAAAGGAAAAGGACACGGGTGGCCTACAATAATATGGGATATGAGAACTTTTGCTAAATGGTTTGATCAAAAACTTTGATATTATTCTGAGGATTAAGTGAATTATTCAGATTAGGATTATTGAAATAATTTGGTTTTAAATTACTCATCTATCCAATTAATCATTAGCTATCAATTGGCAAACTTAGTTTTTTTTGTTTGATCAAAAGGTAGTATTAGGTCGATCTTAAACCAAGCCGTGAACGAGACATTTCAATCAATTTGGGATTTTTTTACCAAAGTATGGAGNACAGAGCTATTTGGAGCCGGTACCGTTACTATTGGTGGAATCTTGATGTTGATTGTCCTTTTTGCATTAGTCGTTATGGCAGAGCGATTGCTTCAGCGACTAATTATTCGTCGTTTTCTATCTAANACCCGACTTCAATCTTCTCTCCAATACGGATTAAGTCGAATTTTTGGTTATTTATTAATGGCCATTGGTTTTTATATTGCTTTTCANATAGCTGGTTTCGATTTGAGCTCACTAGCCATCGTTGCCGCTTCTCTAGGTGTTGGCGTTGGATTTGGCCTTCAAAACATTATAAACAACTTTGTAAGTGGTATTATTATTTTGGCAGAGCGTCCTATTTCGATTGGTGATCGAATTGATGTGGCTGGTGTAGCCGGAAGAGTTACAAAGATACAATTGCGCAGTACAACGGTAGTGACTAATGACAATATTACTATGATTGTTCCCAATGCGGATTTTATCTCTAATACAGTTACAAACTGGAGTCATGGAGATCCAAAGGTGAGGATTCGCGTGCCGGTAGGAGTTGCGTATGGCACTGACTTAAAGCTATTAGAGGATTTGTTACTTGANGCAGCTGTTGAACATCCAAAAGCCTTAAGTGATCCGTCGCCCTTAGTGATGTTCAATGAATTTGGCGACAGCTCGCTTAATTTTGAGCTGGCCGTCTGGACTGAAGAGATGACCGCGACGCCGATTCATTTCACTAGTCAGATGAATTTTATAATTGAGAAAAAATTGAGAGATAATGATATTGAAATACCTTTTCCTCAGCGAGACTTACATGTTCGTTCGGGTCTTTCTCAATCAATGAATGAAAAAAAGTTTAGCTAAATTCAAGAATTAAGGTTTTCTTTCTGGGGTTAGCCAGGTTTTGACAAAGTCAAAAATTGTTTCTTCTTGTAGATCTTTAAATTCTCCGGCATCGAAATAATTTCCAGAACATGTAACACAATGTTCGAACCAGATATGACTTTGTTGTGCGTCAACCATTCGAATCATTTTAGTGTCACACTTTGGGCAATTAATTAGGTCATTTTGATTTTGTTCTTTTCCGACTTTTGAATCGCCAATGTCAACCGATCCTGAATNTTTTATTTTTTTTGCATCAGATAATTCATGCGCATCAAACCATATCCCTTTACAAGATATACATCGGTCTACTTTAATTTCATTAATTGAAACTATTTCCATTTTAGAATCACATTTAGGGCAGTCCATAGTTCGTTTTTTCGATTATAANTTCTTTCTTCAGAAAAATTTCGTCATAATTTTATACTAATGCAACTCTTAAATAATTATTCACATTNCTATGCTAGTGACTAAGAAGAGAATCTATTATTTTTTCGCTTTCACTCTTACTGATAATGCCTCTTGAATGAAGAATTGCTGCAGCATCAGCAAAATCATTATATATTATTGCATTATTATTTGCACAAAAATCTTCAGGTAATTTTCTGCCTGCAACATTATGAATGAGAGCTGCTTCAACTCTTTCCGGATATTCTTGCATGATTTGTAAATATGCTGCTGCGTCTGCTTGTCCATCGTCACCGATTAAGACTACTTTGGATTTTGTATTTCGATCCATAACTCTTCGGATGTTTTCTATTTTTCGTTCTTTAATAGGATTATGAAATCCCAATAGCCAAGCGGCAATNCCACAAACATTCCCATACGAAANACTATTATATTGAATGCCAGCAGAATTNAGTGAATTCCGCGCTCCAAATGGGCGTGCAGTAACAATATGAACATCTCCTNTGNTTTTNTGATCTAGAGNTTTNAGAAGTTTGANAGNCCCTGGGTATACATAGCTATCTACNGAGGNATCGTTAGTAGGTCTAAGCGTGTTATCTANATCACTAATAATTATTCGTTCAATTTTNATTGGGATAACAGATGCATCTTTAATTAAATATGCTGCTTTTTTTCTTAAAGATGCATGATTGAATTCCTGAGATAATAGACTGNTAATTGTATTATTGCCGCCATTATAAATTCTCNGGAAATTAGCGCGTTCATTTTTTGTCATTAATTCCAATATTCTAATTATTGAAAAAGATTTTGAGCGCTTACGAATATTATTNANTGCTATATTCCTTCGCAAATGTCCTTTCTNCTGTNATAANTTTTCAATATTTAACTTTGCTNTATAAGCTAGACTGTTTCCATTATGCGTAATAATTAATTCTCTTCCTACGTCTGTGGTTATTTTATTGNAATTGTTTGTTTTGCAACCAGTAGACAATNAAAGTAAGAAAATTATTTTGATTGCGAATTTGAACTCTAGAGTCATTAGNTTAATCTGTAAGGCGCAACTTATAGAATCTTGTTTTTTGTTTAGTTGGTTGTTTGTCTATATAATTCTGCTCAGATGATTCTAATGTAATAATNTCTAAANCCTGCCAAGTCTTAAGATTAGAGCTATAAAGCACTTCATATTTTAGGCCTTCCCATCCTTTAATTATCAACTTTCCTTTATTGTAAATTAATTGAGGCATAAGCGCTAATTGCATGCCAGTTTTTCCACCTTTCAAAATAAGTAATTTTGCACTTTCAACATTAGCAAAATCTAGTGGTGTGTCTCCGAGCTCATCTGTCGCATTTATTTGAGCCCCATTATCAATAAGAATTCCAACAATCTTAGTGTANCCTCCCAGCGCTGCCCAGTGAAGAGGCGTCCATCCATTTTTATCTCTCGCATTTATGTCTACCCCTGCATCAAGNTNTTCTTGAACACTTGCAAAGTCTCCATTAGNNGCAGCATTTATAAGTGTTATTAATTCTTCTGCAGTATTACCACCCTCTGCACGAAGCAGATCAGCGATACTGAGTCTCTNGTATCGTATGGCTAAATCCAGAGGAGTGTTGCCAGTGTTGTCCTTTGCATTAACGTCTGCCTGCCTGTTGATTAAGAACTCAAC
>PAOJ01000033.1 GCA_002708005.1 Verrucomicrobiales bacterium
CGAGGAGATTTCATGCTTTGATGATATNATNNNTAAATTNCCTCACTTTCAGGANGNNTGGCTNNGNGANATGCCNAATGAAATNTGGCGNCCNAANGCNTANGANGGCAAGCCNTTTAGNATTTTTGANACNGGAGGNACTACTGGNATGCCNAAGCANCGNATTGGNTGGGAGGATTANAAAATAGATTACAGCGAGTTTTCCGANACACTGAATGACGATCATTTTCCTCGTGATCATTACTGGATGATGGTTGGNCCAACAGGNCCNCGTAGATTGCGACTCTCTATTGAGCATCTAGCTAATGTTAGAGGCTGTTCAACNTACTTTGTTGATCTGGATCCNNGGTGGGTGAAAAGACTGATTGCTGGCAAACAGTTTGATCAAGCCCGTGCGTATATGGATCACGTAATCGATCAAGCTGTTACCATTCTTAAAAATCGCAAAGTCAGCGCTCTATTTACTACTCCTAAGTTACTTGAAGCAATGGCTGAGCGTATGGACTTGATAAAGGCCGGAATAAAAGGTGTGTTTTGTGGCGGAACAACAATGGATCAACAGTATACGCGCTTTCTTGTTGAGGAGGTTTGTGAAAATCAAATTGGATTTGTTCCTACTTATGGCAACACGCTTATGGGCCTAGCGCGTCACCGTCCGTTTGGTCCTGATAATGATTACTCTATTACATATCATGCCCCTCAGCCTCGCGCGGTTTTGAGAGTAGTTNACCCTAAGAAAACCGAAAATCTTGTTGATTATGATGCTTGGGGCAGGGTGGAGCTTACTACTCTTACAAAAGAGTTTTTTATGCCGAGGTTCCTTGAAAGGGATGAGGCAATACGTCGTTCGCCTTGGGAAAATTGTCCTTGGGACGGGGTTGCAGAAGTNCGTCCGTTTGGGGCAATGGAGAAAAAGATTGTTGAAGGAGTTTATTGATATGGCTATTCCACACATTCCATGTCTCCGCTTGGGAGATCCCTATGTAAGTCTTAACAAAATAGATGTTGCCGATTATCGCAGCGGGGATACTAAGGCTACTGTTAGTCAAGTTAATGCTGGAGTTGTTCGGCGAGATNTGCAGCGCATTGATGAGGCTAGGGATGCCTTACGTAAGTTTACCACTGCTGAACTTGTCGAAATTGGCTCGAAAGCAGGCGAGATTTTTTTAAATGGGGAAGTTCAGATAGGTGTNGATGGNGAAATGCAGTCGCCGCAGCAATATATTGAGACGCTTTCATCAACNAGCGGGCTTCCACATATAATGGTTAAGCGNAATATGGTTAAAATACATTACGCATTGACTCACATGCAGCTTGTTCTCAATGGTTTAACCCGAGGGATTGATTTTCCAATACTTGATGCCGGAGTTGGAGAGCAGTTTGGAACNCAGGTTTGTTTTTACCCTACATCAAAAGCTCTAGGACTAGTGATGCCCAGTAATTCACCTGCCGTAAATTCACTATGGTTACCGGCTATCGCTTTAAAGACACCAATTGTCATGAAGCCTGGACGAGATGAGCCTTGGACTCCCTACAGGCTTATCCAATCATTTATACAAGCTGGGTGCCCCAAAGAGGCGTTTAGTTTTTATCCGACCGACTATGAAGGAGCGGCGGACATTTTGAATCGTTGTGGGCGAGCACTGATTTTTGGGGACAAGAGTACTACAGATCAGTACGCGAATAATTCAGCCATACAAATTCATGGNCCGGGATGGAGTAAGATACTTATCGGGGAAGACGAAATTGANAACTGGAGAGATCATATTGATCTTATTGCAGGNTCNATAGCTGATAATGGAGGTCGCTCTTGCGTAAACGCTTCGGCNGTAGTTGTTCCCAAGTACGGCCGAGAAATTGCAGATGCACTTGCNCAGAAGCTTGGNCCGGTCAAGCCTACATCGGCCGAAGACCCAGAAGCGAAACTTTCTGGTTTTGCTAACCCTAAAATGGGGGAATGGATAGATGGAGCTATTGATGCTGATCTCTTGGAAGCTGGATGTGAGGAGATGACAGCTAAATATCGAGATGGAGATCGAAAGGTAATTACAGATGGCGGAACTTATCTGCGTCCAACCATTGTTTACTGTGATTCGTTTGACCATCCATTAGCTAATCGTGAATTTCTTTGTCCATATGCCAGTGTGGTCGAGGTGCCTCAATCAGAAATGCTAAACCAAATGGGAGAATCTTTGGTAGTTACTGCAATAACAAAAGATAAGNAGTTTCAAGAAGCGCTGCTNTCTTCATCTCTTATTGAACGGCTCAATTTAGGGCCGATTTCTACAATGAAAATCTCATGGGATCAGCCACATGAAGGTAATATGTTTGAGTTTCTNTATAAACGCCGCTCAATAGGAATTCTTGCAGCTTAATTCGACTAAGCTTACGGGATATTTATTTTAAAGTTCAAACGATTCGTTTAATTCCGGGACGACCACNTCGGCCTTTGGCTTAATACTGCGTATTGTATCTGCAAAGGCGAGGCTGGATTCCTCTTCCCCGTGAACGACATACACATTTTTTATATCACCCGTTAGCGACTCTATGTATTTAGATAATTCATTTTTGTCGGCATGGCCTGAGAAGCCATCGAAGCTAGCAATTTTGGCTTTAACTTCATAAGGCTCGCCGAATATGTAAACTGGATCAATACCGGCGCGGATTACAGAACCCAGAGTATTGTAGGCGCAGTAACCGACGAATAGTATTAGATCCTTGGGATCGCTAATATTGTTCTTAAGGTGGTGTCGGATTCGGCCGGCTTCGCACATGCCACTAGAACTAATAATAATTGCTGGGCCATCAAGATTGTTCAACTTTATCGACTCAGAGGCCTTTCGAATATAGGTAAGGTTGTCCATGCCAAAAGGGTTATCTTTTTCCCGAAGAAAGTTATAAATGTCCCGGTTGAAACATTCCGGGTGTAGGCGGAATACCTCGGTAGCATTAACACTTAGAGGGCTGTCAACGTAAATAGGAAAGTCTGGCAGTTTTCCAGCGTCTACTAATTGGTGCAAGGTATAGACTAGCAATTGAGTTCGGCCTACTGAAAATGCCGGGATAATGACTTTGCCTCCACCGTTTAATGTTTCAGATAGCAGTGACTCAATTTCGCCGGACAATCCTGACTGAGCAGTGTGGCTTCGGTTNCCATATGTGCTTTCAACAAGGAGCACATCGACGTCTTCAACCGGTTGCGGATCCCTTAAAATNGCGTGATTACCTCTACCAATATCTCCACTGAAAAGTAGGCGGCGTTTATTGCCGCTTTCATTAATATCAAGGATAACTTGAGCAGAGCCTAGAATATGGCCTGCATCGCGAAAACTCAGATTTATGCCATTACCGATAGGAATAGGTCTATCATATCCTAGCGCAACAAACTGCCGTACTGCTCGTTCGGCATCTTCAGGGGTGTAAAGGGGTTCGACTGGAGGAAGTCCCTTTTTTTTGTGTTTCTTGGAAACATAAGCAGCGTCGGCCATTTGGATTTCAGCTGAGTCTTCTAGCATAATTGCTGCTAGATCTCGGGTGGCGAAAGTACAATATACGTTTCCCTCAAAACCCTGTTTGTACAAATTTGGGAGATTCCCAATATGGTCAATATGCGCGTGGCTTAAAATCACGGCATCAACGGACTTAGGATCGAACGGGAAGTTTTGATTTCTCTCTATTGATTCCTTTCTTTTTCCCTGAAACAAACCGCAATCCAATAGCAATCGGATGCCATTAACTTCTAACAAATGCTGTGATCCAGTTGTAGTTCTCACTGCACCATGGAAGGAGATCTTCATGCACATAGATTGGCCAAGGTTACAATTCAGTGCAATTAATAATAATTATGTAAAATAGGTTGATATTATTTGTTTTGAGGCATGTCAAAGGACTATCAGATATCCAATAAAGTCCAAGTAAGCGCTAAATGTTTTCTTCGTTGTGAACAAAATAAACTGGTTCAGCGTCGCTTTAGGCCTGAGGATGTCNNGAAGCGCCTATAACGCGCACTGGAATGAAAGCCAAAATTGTCATAACTCCTAAGAAGGCGGTACTTGATCCGCAGGGGAAAACGGTACAGGCCGCGTTGGAGCAAATGGGCTATGAAGGGGTCAAGGACGTTCATGTCGGCAAGTATCTTGAGGTCGATTTGGAAGGGGATGACGCTGAAGCTTGGAAGCCAAAAATTGAAGAAGCATGCCACAAGTTATTTAGTAATCCAGTTATTGAGGATTATAACTTTACAATAGAGTAACATGCATTTTTCCGTACTTCAGTTTCCGGGATCAAATTGCGATCAGGACTGCATACATGTTTTAAGCAATGTACTCGGGCATCAGGCTGATTACCTTTGGCATAAGGAAGAGTCGCTGGGTAAAGCGGATGCAGTAGTTGTCCCTGGCGGATTTAGTTATGGAGATTATCTTCGCACGGGTTCGATTGCTCAGTTTAGCCCTGTAATGAATGCCGTCAAAAAATTTGCTAATGAAGGCGGCTTGGTTATTGGAATCTGTAATGGATTCCAAATATTGTGTGAAACCGGATTACTCCCTGGAGCCTTAGTTCGTAATCGCTCCTTACAGTTCAGATGTGANCAGGTATATCTTAAAGTGCCGACACAGGATTCGCCTTTCACTCGAGAAATCGATANGGAAGATATAATAAGGGTTCCTATTGCACATGGGGAAGGATGTTATTTTGCTGATGATGAGTCTTTGGCAAAATTGAAGGCTAACGATCAGATTTTGTTTCAATATGCCTCTGCAGATGGGGAAATTACAGATGACTCTAATCCTAATGGATCGCTTTTAAATATCGCAGGTATTTGTAATGAAGCCCGAAATGTTTGCGGGATGATGCCTCACCCAGAAAGAGCAAGTGAGAGTATTCTAGGGGAGGAAGATGGCCTAAAAATCTTTAAAGGAATGTCGCTGCATCTTCAAGGAGCCTCTCTAAGTAGAGGCCAAGAATCGGCAGCTTGATAAAATATTATATTTATCAAATAACCTTAATCTAATTAATTTTCAGGGATTGCTTTAACGACAAAAAAGGTTAGATTTGCGGGCTATCGACCCGTGGCATCCCCTCCCATCCCAGCCATGGGTCGTAGGCCGTCGGCAACCTCCACACCCATCCCCTTGCCGGCGGCCGATTTTTTTATTCCAAATTTTTGACCGGAAGAGTTTCTTCATTCATAGCGTCTAGATGTTTAAATCCCGGGCGCATAACCCAGAGCCAAACTCCTAAGCCCAACAAAGTTCCCATAATGGTGTCCCAGATGAAGTGCTGTTTTGTAGTTAACACACTAATAAAAAGACCAACCCATGCAGGCCAAAGTATCCAGACTGCCCAAGTCCACCTTCTTTCCTTCCACCACCGAGCTACCCCAATTGCAATAATGAAACTTTGTGCAATATGTAAGCAAGGCCATGCATTAAAAGGCTTATCCAATGCATGAAATGAACTGAAAAGGAAGCTGTACATTGCTGACATTTCGTCAATTTTTAATTGCCACCGCAAATCTATATGGGCTGGAAAAAAGAAAAAGAATGGAAACGCAATCCAGCTTGAAATAACCCATCCCTGTGCCATGACCAATGATTCAGCTCTTCCTCTATCGTTCTTTTTTGCTGCATAAAATCCGAAGTAGTAGGCGAATAAAGAGATGTAAAACCAAATTGACCAGTCAACAACAGGGATTTTATAATCGATATATCGTCCTTCACTATCCTTGAAGATTGATTTTGGATCCCAAATAGTTCTTTCGTCTTTTGGAGAAAACTTGAGGGACTCTCTTTTTGTTATTGTTTCTTGATCAAGCGGCGTGTGATCTGGCCAAGAGGCCATGCGATTAAATAACATGTAAGGACTGGCTAGTACCAATACCCAAAAAAGTAGTAGGCTAGGAAAAAGAAATCCGTTTAATTTTTTTCGGTATTTCCACACTGGGCTCCAAAGCCGCCAAAACCGGGCTCCAAAGGGTATGGGGTTAGGNTTATTCACATGAAAGAGAACTAAATCTTGGTTAAGCGTCCGGATGAGCGTTGCCCTTTACCTTTTCGCCCTTGATCTCCCAATTCTTTTCGCATCTTTTCTCCAAGCTTAAGCATTTTTGAAACAATTTTTGGGTGGTTATCTTTTACGTCTATTGTTTCGCCAATATCCTCGTGCAAATTAAAGAGAGATAATCCGATTTTGGCTTGGCTGTATTTTGTTGGAATTCCACCAGTTCCACCAGGCTTTCCATCCATCGTTCGGTAGCTATGAGGGAAGTGTAATTTCCATTTACCCATTCGAATAGCTTGTAACTGTTGGCCGTAATAAAANTAATAAGCTTCTTGAGGNCTTTGATCGTTTTTACCAGTAACAAGGTTTAAGATGCTTTTACCGTCAATCTTGTGGGAGGGAAGCTTTGCGCCAATTAATTCAGCAACAGTTGGTAATATGTCGATGGTCATGGCAGGAGTGCTGCAGTTGCTATTGGNNGGAATGGTTTCAGGCCACCACATTANAGTGCTTTCGCGACAGCCTCCATCAAACATAGTGCCTTTNCCTTCGCGAAGAGGGCCAGATGAGCCGGCATGATCTCCATAGCTAAGCCAAGGCCCATTATCNCTAGTGAAAATAACTAGGGTATTCTTGTCTAAATTATGTTTGCGTAAGGTGTCTAGAATTTGTCCGACGCTCCAGTCAACCTCCATCATTACATCTCCAAATAGGCCTGATTTACTTTTTCCCTTAAATTTGTCAGATACAAACAAAGGGACATGAACCATTGAATGTGGAACATAGAGGAAAAATGGGTTGTCTTTGTTTTTTTCTATAAACTGTACAGACCGTTTCGTGTACTCTGTTGTTAATTGCTCTTGGTCTTTGCCAGAAACTTTAGGATTAACAATTTTGTTTTTGTCAATTAACGGGAGATGCGGCCATCGCTTAAGCCGTTCCTTCATTGGCAAATGAAGAACGCCGGGATGGTATGGCCACATATCATTGGAATACGGAAGTCCGAAGTAATCATCAAATCCGTGCTGCATAGGTAGAAATTCTTTATGGTGTCCCAAATGCCACTTTCCATAGATGGCGGTCGCATAACCTTTTTGTTTACATAATTCTGCTAATGTCACTTCATCTTTGTGAAGNCCTTGAGTTGACTTCGGNCCGAGAGCTCCAAAAATACCTACACGAACATTGTAGCAACCGGTAAGAAGCCCTGCTCGAGAGGCGCTACATACGGCCTGAGTTACATAAAAATCACTGAACTTGCGGCCTTCTTTTGCCATGCGGTCTAGGTTCGGGGTTGGATATGCCGTGGCTCCGAAGGGGCCTATATCAGCATATGCCATGTCATCCATAAAAATAACAACGACATTTGGAGATTTGTTTTTTTCTGCAAGTGCAAGGGTTGAGGCTCCTAAGGCTGCAAAAAGGCTGCAAAATATTATATTTCTAATTATTAAGTTCATGTTAAAGAGAAGAGTTTCTTAAATATCGAAACTTTGCCAGTTGATTCCCCCGNGTGTAAGCCTATTGAGCTTAATTTTTTTTCTCATAATATTCACGGAGTCGTTTTGTCATTTCCGCCTTATCTGGACGNGGCCTTTCCCGAACCGGGAGGGCCTGGCCATCTTCGCGCCCAAATTCATCAAGTGTTCGGAAGGGAGGGTCTATATCGTTTGTGTCCTTTTGCCANTCAGCAAGAGCGTGGCGGAATTTTTTTAATTGTTTTGTATGATCTGAAGAAAGAGCCAGATTGTGTAATTCATACGGATCATTTTGGATATCGTATAATTCCTCTTTAGCCCGAGGCTGAATGAATGTGTTTTTTTGGGCTTTGGTTAATTTTCCTTCGTTGCGGAGTCGTATCATTTCTCGGTACGTTATGGATCTAACTACATCTGCGGGAGGAGTGTTCGGCAGATCATTGTAAAAGTTCCTAATGTATTTATATTTTTTGTTTCGAACTGCACGAACTCTATCCTCGTAGTCATGCCAGTTGCGCTCAGCAAAAATATAGCGGTTAAGCATTAGTTTTGGATTATTTACTATTGGTAAAAAACTCTGCCCTTCAAATATTGTTGGCGAGGATAGGCTGGCTAGTTCTAAAAAGGCTGGGGCAATATCAATGGAGCTAATTAGGCTNTCAGATTTACTGCCAGGTTTAACGCGTTTAGGCCAATGGACTATAAATGGAGTCTTAATGCCGCTATCATAAAGCGTAGTTTTATCTCTTGGGAAGGGGCGTCCATTGTCACTTATAAAAAGAATAAAAGTATTTTCGTAGATATTTTGGCGCTGTAGTTCTTCAACTACATCACCGACAAAACGATCAAGCCTTGTGATTTCATCGTAATATAAAGCGTAGTCTTGTCTACTTTTTATAGTGTCTGTCACATAAGGAGGAAGCTTAACATCTTCGGGGCGGTGAGGTTTGTCTAAAATGCCTTTATCATAATCACGGTGTGGATCAAGAGCTGCAAGCCAGGCGAAAAGAGGTTTATTTTTAGGCCGAGCCTTTAGTACTGGAACCCATTGGTCACAGCCGCTTCGAGCGTCCCCAATTACCTTTTGAGTGATTTTTCCTTCCTTTGCTGCTTTGCCGGTTGGAAGTTGAAAACCAGAAACATCAGCTTCGCGAACTTCATCAAATCGATCTTTTACAAAGTTGCCGAGGTGCCATTTTCCTGCTGCTGCAGTCCAATAACCAGACGACTTAAGAAGTTCAGTAAACGTTAGGCGATCTGCTGGAAGAGGCCAGTGTAATTGTTCTGCATCAGTTTGGTGCGGATAAGTGCTAGTAATAATACTTGCTCGGCTTGGGCTGCACGAGCTGATGGTTAGGAATGCGTTGGTGAAACGCATGCCGCCTTTAGCCAAACGATCAATGTTTGGTGTTCTTACATTAGAGTTGCCGGCGCAGCCTAGGTCGTCCCATGCCATATCGTCAGCTATAATGAAAACGATGTTTGGGCGATTATCTAACGCCTGAGCAGACGAGCTTGATAAAAGGCCTACTAAGCTAAAAATCCAAATATAACGACACATTTTAGTAGTAAAAGGGATATTATTTAATTGTTGGGGTTGAACGAGATTGGTTAACCAGCTGATTTAGTACAGAGCATAGTTTGGTTAACCTTGGGGCTTCAAGTCCTTTGGCGTGCGCAGTTGCTAGAGGCTTATAAAAAAGAGCTTCTAACTCAAGTGGTCGGCCAGCCTCAAAATCAATTAATGTAGAGGCTCGATACGAGCCCATTACACGAGTACGGTTACGCTGATACTCTCCACTGTTTAGAGGAATATCGTGTCCTAATGCTCGGCCTGTAGAAATAACTTCATCCATTAATTCGATAACAAGATTTTCCCATGTCCCTTCATCAAGAAGTTTATCGGAAGAAAGGCAGGAGCCTATGGACTGGCCAGTTTTTAATTGCCCCGTAATTACTGCATCCAATCCTGCTGCCCCCGCAACGCCTAAGCCATTGAAAGGGATATTCCATATTAATTTTTCCCATTTCGCTCGCTCTAAATTGTCTGCTATCTCAACTTTAATTCCAGCGCTTTCAATTAGTTGAGCAATTTTTTCTGAGAGAGCATCTGGAAGTCCGTTGTACCTTCCCATAACAATTTTACCGTGAGCGATATGATTTACTACGCCAGGTGCAATTCGATTAAGGCAAACAAAGCACATGCCTCCAAACACAGGATTATGTGGGAAAATTTTCGCCAATGTCGTTTCATTTCCTAACCCATTTTGTAGTGTGAATAGAGCGGTTTGTTTTCCCACTAGTGGAGTAAGTAAATTAGAAAAATTATCATTGGCTGTAGACTTCAGAGCAATCAATACCAAATCGCAATTTCCAATTTCTTGAGGATTTCGATAAATATTTGGGTGAATTGAATAATTTCCATCAATGCTTTGAATATTAAGGCCCTTGGCTTTTACAGTTTCGAAATCGTTACGAATAAGGAAATGCACATTCATTCCGGATTTCGCTATTTTGGATCCGTAAAAACTTCCAACTGCGCCACACCCGACAACTGCAATTTTTTTAAATGGGTGTTCTGTTTTAAACATATAGAAAAAAAAAGCGCCCAGCAACTGCGGGCGCTTTTCGTTTTGAAAGATGTTATTTAGCTAGCAATGGAATCTTTAGCCGCTTTAGCAACAGCAAATTTTACCACAGTCTTAGCTGGTATCTNAATAGTCTCACCAGTGGCAGGATTTCTACCCATGCGAGCCTTACGATTAACAAGCTTTAATTTACCAATACCTGGGAAGGTAAAAGCGCCNGTAGATTTTGTGCTTGAGATAGCCAAATCAGCCAAGTTTGCCAAAAGATCGGCCGCCTGTTTCTTTGTGAGATCATTCGCTTCAGCAACGGCTGCTGCGATTTGTGATTTTGTTAACGGTTTATCTGCCATGATATTTTTGATACGGGTTTCTGCTATTTACTATAGTAGTGCTGCACTACCCGGGGTCCGTTTTACGAGCGGATATAAGCGTTCGCAAGCAGAAAACCAAAAAAACTCTATATTTTTTGGCCTAAAAAAATTTAACATTTCTTTGAGCCAATGGTTTTAAGGTGAGGGTCTANTTGTGATGCAAGACCAATGNAGTCGCTTTAGGGTCTAGCTTATTATGGAAGTGCGTTTCCTGAAACTAGCTTATTTTTGTTAATTTTCTTAGTTTCTTAGGAAGGAGTCACTTTTAATAACCTCAGTAATTAATGATTTTAACGTAAAATTAGCTCCTTTCGATNGATCTACAATTTTATCTACAGTTAATATGTCCTTTGGCGAAAGCTTGCGTGCTAATGCAAACCGAAGAAGATGAGAGGTAAAGGCTTTGGCAAACCGCTTGTCTTCTTTGGCAATGGATTTCTTAAATTCGACGATATTATTAAATTGGTATTTTCGCAGTAGCGTTCCTGTGGCGTTTACGTCGCGGCCGTTGGGATATGAATCACGCCAACGGCCTGTAATATCAAAATTTTCAAGAGCAAATCCAAGCGGGTCGAGCCGAGAATGACATCCAGCACAGTCGGGATTCTCGCGGTGCTTAGCGAATTTTTCGCGAATAGTTAGGTGATCCTCGGATGCATCCTCGTTCAAGGGAGGGATATCATTTGGAGGCGGAGGAGGAGGGTCGTTAAAAATAACTTCGATGATCCAAGAGCCGCGTGCTATGGGGTGGGTACGGTGTGTGCCATTGTTCATGCTGAGTGTGGCAGCACTAGTTATCACGCCGCCATATCTAGGGTTTTTTGCAGCCACACGGACGTACTCATTACCGCGAAGTTTATTACGCATTAATTCGTCGAACGCCCGGTTCATCTCCTTCTGTACATCATCAGGGTTACGCGGTTTGGGTAACTTTTTCAGGGCGTCCTGAGTTTGATTTAGTCGCNTCGCTAATCGTGCGCGCTTGGCTTCTGTTTCTTTGCGGATCGGGGCTAGTTCACTTGCTAAGGAGCGATAGNATCTAGCTAGTNTAGAAAGNTGTCTCTCTGACCGATTGGTCGGATTTGTCTGCANNCCTTTGACGANGTCGTTGGGAAGTGGGACNGCCTCTGTATTGAAGTAAAAACCGTAACCNCCACCACCATTGGANACCTTGAAGAGTAGTTTGTTTNCTCCCTTAGCCAAGTGTACTTTGACCTTGTCTTGGTTTGGTGCAAGTCCGCGGGTGACGTATTTGTCGGCGACCAGTTTTCCGTTGAGCCAAATCTTGAAACTGTCGTCGCTTCCAATGGATAATTCTTGCTCCTGCTCAATGTTGGAGTGAATCGAACGGAATAGGTATGTACTGCAGTTGGCTCCTGTCAATTGATGTTGTTTACCATCACTGAGATTCTCGTCGATTTCCCATTTCAGATCACCTTTTGTTTTCTTTAGGTCAACGTCGGTTTCGTTTATGAAATCCCTTTCGTGCGCTTTTTTCAGGTCTCCTTCTTGAAATGGTCCAATGCGATGCCACGGAGACAGCGCCACTTTGTTGTTAAGCTCCTTCAACTGTGCTTCCTCCCAGCGCATCTGGCCAGCTGATAGGTCGAGTGCGTCTGCGGTTTTATCGATGATTGCCGGGATGGATTGGATATATTCTTCAAGCTCGTTCTTTGCCTTTTGTATTATCGCTTCAGCGTTTTTAATTTGGGCTACGATCGGTTTGTTCTCCATTTTGATTTTATCTCTATCGACCTGCTGCGGCTTCAAGTCGCTAGCGTACCAGTCGTTGAGGAAGTCGCTGCGGTAGCTGAAAGACGGGATTAGCAGTTCAGTGATTGGACGGTTCTCAATAAAAACAGCATCAAAGAGAAGCAGTGGTTCGACGAGCATTTGGAGGCTGGCCGGGTGCTCTTTGTCTATGGAAAAGTAGCGGTGCAGCGTCGGATCCGGAGTAGCAGCGAGAATGTTTTCCAACTGCATCCATTGCGAAGGGAAGCTGTCGAGGAACCGCTCGATTCGAGGGTCTGCCAACATCCGCCTGATTGTTTTCTCCAGAATATTCGGCTTGGTTAATTCCCCGCTATCAGCGAGGCCAAGTAGTTCCGCGTCCGGACTGCTGCCCCAAAGAAAAAACGAGAGGTTTGAGGCTATGGCGAAAGATTGCAGTTCTGGTGTGTTTGGCTGGTAGTGGTAAAGAAACAAAGGTGAGGATAAGACAGCTGAAGCGAGCTTCTTCATCGTGTCATTGTAAAGCATGCCCTCATTTAGTTTTNCAAGCGCATAGCTGGTGTAGCGGTTGATTGTTTCNGCCGCTACTGGCCCACGGAAGGCGAGGCTAAGGAACCGGCTGATTCGCTTACGCANTTCTGCGGGAAGATCNTCGTCCTCAGCAGGGCGCTTAAAGAAGTTACTCCAAATCCCGACACTGTTTTCGTTGAAGTCTGGGCTTTCTACGATAGATATACTCAGGCGAAAAAAAGCATCAAGCAGCAATGGCGAAAGCGTCAATTGATCGGCTTGATTATCAAACCCATGCGAGGCTCGGAGGTCTTGCGGGAAAGGCTTTACATCTTTCATNCCNCCGGTGGGATTTAGAGCGAGCGAGCGAGCATTGACTCGTTCAGGCATAGTCGGTGCGTTTAGGTAAATCGTCTCGCGTGTTAACAGCTTTTCCGACAGCGCAAACACGTTGCGGTTTAGTTGAAACAGGTCGCGTACGGCATTATTGTACTGAAATCGGTTCAACCTCCGAGGAGGGTTACGTTTAGTTAACTCGCTCGAGGCTGCTTTGCGCAACATNTCNTTGAGNGAAGCAAGAAGTTCNCTGAGATTGGCCTGATTGAGTTGTNNCTCGTCTTCGGGAGGCATGTCTCCGGCATCGAGCACGTCAATAATTTCCTTGATGAGTTCAGGCNTNGCGAGAAGCTTGCTTGGCGTTAGNGATTTCTTTGAGATTTATTTTGCCTTTTACCTTATCGCCGCCGTGGCACTTGACGCAATGCTTTGCAAAAGCCGGCTGNAGTATATGTTGAAAATCGTCCGCTGCACGAGCTATGGACGTGCATGCAAATACAAGGAGCAGGATGCTCCCAAAGTTGAACCGATTTGCAAACATGGCTTTTAGGNCCAAAGGTCGGACAGGACCCCTTGGCTATCTGAGAAAGAGTCCATCTCCACGCCCATGAGATTTGCGAGAGTTAGCCAGAGGTTCGAGTTTAACGTGCCGCTCTTCATTTTGATGAAACGCCCCTGCTTGATTTGCCCCTGCGCACCGCCAGCTAAGATCATCGGTAAGTCATAATACTGATGCGTAGCGCCATCACCCAAGGCTGCGCCGTAGGTAACTAGTGAATTGTCAAGCATGGTACTGCCGTCTGATTCTTTGATCTCCTTCATACGATGGATTAAGTAGGAATATTGTTGCATGTGGAAGGTGTCGATCTTTGCCAATTCAAGGTATCCTTTTCCCTTCTGGTTGTGTGTCATATTATGGTGCTGCACCGGCTTATCGAATACGCCTTCGTACATAAGCGTTGCATCCCAACGCTCGGGCCCGATCATGAAAGTGGAAACGTTTGTGATGCCCATTTGGAAACCTAGCAGCATCAGGTCGACCTGCAATCGGATATATTCACCGCGCGGCAAGATTTCTTCCTTGGGNACGTTTATGTCGGCGTCTGCCAGCAGCTTTTCTAGTTTGGCCATGCGAACTTCGACGTTACGAACCATTGTCATGTACTCATCCATTGTTGCTCGATCCTTGCTGGAGAGTTTGCGAGAAAGTGTCTTGGCATCGGCGAGCACTAGATCGGATACGTCACTTACATGAGCGCGAAGGCTGTCCTTCGAGAATAGGCGGTCATAGAGCTTTCGAGGGTCGCGAATCGAAGGTGCAAGCTTACCTGGGCCGTACCATGAAATGTTGTCAAATTCGATCGGCTCTTTTGGTGCACGGAAACCGTTGCAGCTGATCTCTAGCGTGTTTAGCACCGTCTTATGTCCAATTTTATCACCAATCACTTGGTCGAGGCTNCGGCCATTTGGATGGCTAATCCCTTGCTCAGCTGCCTGAGCCGGGGAAAGACTGGTAAGGTAGCAAGATGCGCCTTGGGCATGTACGTCTTGTCCGTTTTTGAACGTACGATCAAGCCCTGTAATCATTGTNACATCTTTGGCATGCTTCTTAAGAGGTTGCATGGTCGGCGTCCACTCTAGGTCATAAATTCCTGGCTTATTCTTGAATCTACGACTTGCTTTGGTCTTGTCAGCGTTAAACCCTCCTATGAACTCTGGGACTTCTGCTTGAGATTCTCCTGGGAAAAACTGTCTTCGAACTATNCCGTTAGGAATGTACATGATCACNANNTTNTTATCCGGCTTGGTTAAGCGCTTTGCCGCCATTACACCAGGAGCGGAGTCCAGCATGGGTAGCAGCATCGTNGCGCCGCCGGCCTTTAAGAACGAACGTCGGGAAATATTTTTTGGACTTAACATGGCAAACCTGCGGTGAACGCTTATTTTGAGTTGCCACCCAAGATTTGCAAGCGGATCTTAATCTGGTGAACTGCAGTCAGATAAATTCAAACTAGTAGGCAGGAGGCAATCTTTAATTATAGGAACTTTACTGCCAGCTTAACAGCCTCGTACAAGCTTCCAGGATTTGCTTGGCCAAGCCCGGCAATATCCAACGCAGTGCCGTGGTCGACCGAAGTACGAATAATTGGGAGTCCAAGGGTTGTATTCACGGCCTCATCGAAACAAAGTGCTTTGAGTGGAATATGGCCTTGATCATGGTACATGCAAACAAACAAGTCGGTTTCTTGCCGCTTAGTTGGAAGGAATGCGGTGTCTGGGGAAACAGGGCCTTCAACATCTAGGCCAAGTTTTCTTGCTGATTCAACTGCTGGGATGATCGAAGCTTGTTCTTCCTTTCCGAATAATCCGTTTTCTCCTGCATGTGGGTTTAATCCGAGGACGACAATTTTTGGTTTTTTGCCTCTAATACGTTGAATGGCTTTTGCTCCGAGTTCGATGGTGTTGAGAATACGGGCTTCAGAAAGAAGCGATGGCACCTCGGCATAGCTAACATGAGTCGATACAAATACCGCACGAACCTCGCTTGAGTACTGCAGCATGCAAACACGTTCAGAGTGAGTCTTGTTTGCAAAAATTTCGGTGTGGCCAGGAAATTTGATTCCAGCGGCATGCATTGCCTCTTTATTAATTGGAGCAGTAGTTACGGCTGAAACTTGCCCGCTCAGTGCAGCATTAATGGCATCTTCGATATATGAATAAGCGGCTTGCCCGGTTTTAGCATTAGTGATGCCGATCTTAAAATCGTTTAGCTCCACTTCGCTTATGTTAAGTACACAAGGACGATCAGCTTCACTTAAACCGGTTATAATTCTTTCGGGTCTATCTAAGTTACACTTTTTTGCCGTCTGATCTAAGGCTGAGGAACAACCGAAAATGATAGGCGTACATATTTTTGCGATGTCCTTGTTCTGTAAGAGTCTGAGACAGATTTCTGGGCCAACCCCGGCCGGATCTCCCATTGTTACCGCAATCTTTGGCAGGTTCACGTTAATTAGGTTTTAGCAAAATTATATGACCATGATCCTTGAAAGGATAAATTATGACTTTTGATCCCATAATAAGTTAAATAATCATTTATTAATTTTTAACCCATGGGGCCCTAGCATTTTTTGTGATTTCGGCATCAATAATTTCCATGCGGGCACGAAGGTTTTTAACAATTTCCGGTTTTGTTTTAGCCAAGTTATTTTGTTCGCCGACGTCAGCTGCAAGGTCGAAGAGTAAGACTTGTGCAGGTTGCCCCTCCGATTGGCTTGTATTTCCTCTTCGTCGAGCGCGAGGTTTTTTCACTAGCAGTTTCCAGTTTTGACTGCGGATGCCTTCAATGGCGCCGCGTGAGGTATAGTAAAGGAATTCGTTACGAGGTGATTGATTTACAGTTCCCTTCCAGATTCCTGATACATCAAGTCCATCGATCTTTTTTTTGGGTAAAGTTGTGCCGATTAGGGCAGCGATAGTTGGTAGTATATCAATAGTGCCGGTGAGTTCATTACATACGGTGCCTGCAGGAATACTAGGCCCGCGGATTACAAAAGGTACCCGTTGCCCTCCTTCAAATGTAGTCCCTTTTCCGTCACGCAGCGGACCGGCGGACCCGCCATGATGGCGAAATGGTAGCCAGGGACCGTTGTCAGTTGTGTAGATGACGTAAGTTTTGTCTGCTAGTTTAAGATCGTCTAAAGCTTTAAGTAAGCGGCCAACTTCAGAGTCTATATGCTCAATAGTATTAATATAGGCTTTTTTGGGATCAGGATCGCGTACATCCTCCGGAACATACAATGGGATATGAGGCATGGAGTGTGGAAGATAAACGAAAAAGGGCTTTTCCTTGTTCGCATTAATAAAATCTATGGACTTTTGTGTATAGCGGCGGGTGACGGTTCGTTGGTCTGCTGGAAGCTCAACGATTTTTTCATCTTCAATCAATGGTGTCTTCCACTTAGTCAAAGTCGATTTAGGATCTTTCCAGAGCATATCCATGCCTTCCCAGCCTCCGCGAGGCTTGCCCTTGTTATCTGGGTGATTCATGTCATTGGAGTATGGAATCCCGTAGTATGTGTCGAAGCCGTTTGAAGTAGGCAGTACTTCTTTATGGTGTCCTAGGTGCCATTTGCCGAAACAAGCGGTGGCATATCCCTGTAACTTTAAGTGGTCAGCGATGGTGTGTTCTTTTGGGTTAAGCCCCTTCTTGGATGATGGAAATAGGACATGTTGGTGCATGCCAACGCGTTTAGGATAGCAGCCAGTGAGTAAAGCCGATCGGGAAGGGGTGCATACTGGGGAAGCGACCATGAAGCTTGTGAATTTTCTTCCTTCCTCTGCAATACGGTCAATGTTTGGGGTGCGAATGGTTTTAGATCCAAAACAGCTCAGATCTCCATAGCCTTGATCATCAGTGAATATGATTATGAAATTTGGTTTGGCAGCTAGCGCTATTCCGGAGGATGCTAAGAGAGCTCCAATTACGCAGATTATTATATAAGATTTTTGTTTCATGAGAGATGAGAAGATAAAAATAAAGTCAGGATAGATGATTTTTTTCATTAGTCCTAAGCACGAGTGTTAAATGCCACACAGGACTTGGTATTCTGCTATCTTTTAAGCTTCATAAACTATACTTCAGACAAGGATTCCGTAGTTCCTCCGAAGCTATTAGTTTCAACGCCGAGTTTTTTTAGCATGCTTAAGTAAAGATTAGAAAGGGGCAATTCTGTATAATTCATTTCAGCCCGCCAGCCGGCATCGGTTGATATGCCAGAGGTGGCCTGATTACTTTCATTTCCCTCCCCATATTTAAGATACTGACCGTGTTTGAATCCCATGTTACGGCCTCCAATTAATAGCAATGGATAGTTGCGAGATAAATGAAAAGCACTTGAAGCGGATCCAAATAAGAGAGCGGTATTATCAAGCATGTTTCCCTCTCCTCCAGGTTCAGCAGTATTTTTTAGTCGAATAGCAAAGCGCCCAAGTTCTTCGTTAATAAAACGACAATAGGTGCCAAAATTTTTCCATCCATTAGGCTCTTTGGTTGCATGGGAAAGTTGATGCGTAAGCTTAAAGCCAACTGCTCGACCAAGATAATCGCTGATTCCTACACCGTTTTCCCGGCCGAGTTGATAGGTGGCAACACGAGTGGTATCAGTTTTGAACGCGAGGTAGATCAGTTCATACATAGTTTGCAGATATGTTCGAGGGTCCTCCGGGGTAATATCTAGCTTAAGATGGTCTATCCCTACCTTAGGGAGGGGCATATTTAACCAGCGTTCTGCTTTTTCGATTTTTGTTTCGGTGTCCCGAACTGACTGTAAATATTCTTCTAATGTATTCTGATCGCGTTTTGATAAAGAGCGCTGAAGAGACCGNGCATCCTCTAGCAGATCGTCGAGAGAGCTNTTGCTAAGCGAGAGGCGCTGTGCGGAGTCTTGACCACTCTTCACGAAGAGCATGTCGAAAATCCGCTTGGGCTTATGTTCGGCAGGGATTGGGCGGCCGTTGCTATTGAAGGACAACGTTTGTGCTCCGCGTGGAGACCCGGTTCCTCCATCGGTAGACATTACAAGTGAAGAATGTCGTGTTTTCATTCCAACGCTGGCGGCGAAAACTTGGTCGAGAGAAATGCTATTTTGATAATCGCCATCAGCCCCGGTGTCAGCTCCGGTCAGAAATTGATCAGCATTAGAATGACCATGTACCCTTCGGACAGCGGGGTGGGATAATCCGGAGAATATTGTTAGATCATTGCGAAGAGGAGATAATGTCTCCATACATTTCGTTAATGTAAAATTTTTCCCCTGCCCATGCGGAAACCAGCTCCAGTCTTTGAAAGCGGGATCTTTTTCTAGAGGCATAGGAACCCCATCAGGCAAGTAAAAACATGCAAGCCTCTTACGCTTTATGGGNTTTTTGCTCTCTTTAGCAATGCCAGAGAAAGATTCAAACCAAGGTAGTGCAAGTGCGATCCCTGTTCCTCTTAGAAATTTTCGCCGGTCTAAAGAAGATAAATTAGTATTCATGGCTTTTGCTCCAACAGAGCTCATTTTAGCTGAAACATATCACTTTTCACAATCAGAATTACGAGGTCTCTGAGGCCATCTCCTTGTTTGCGTAGATCGGCGGTTATTTGCTCAACCCGGGATCGGTCTCCAAATGTTAATGGCCGGCCAAGTGCGTAGGATATTAATTTGTGCGTCAGCGCTCGAATAAACTGATCCTGCCGATTNGTTAGCAGATATTCTTTTAAACCTTGCATGCCCTTTAGCTCATATTTGTTAAAAAGCACGCCGGTAGCGTCTACAGGATTCTTNCCGATTTTGTTGCGCCACCTGCCTATGGCATCATAGTTTTCGAAGGCAATACCCCATGGATCAATTTTTGCATGGCATGAGTAGCAGGCAGGATCATCACGATGATTTTCCATTCGCTGCTTTAAGGTGAGCTTCATAATTTCAGGATCTGCTAAATCGATTTCAGGTACAGCTGGGGGAGGAGGAGGAGGCGGGTCATTTAATAGGCTTTCTAGCAGCCATATGCCTCGCTTAAGGGGATGGGAATCTTTGCCGTCGGAATTCATTGCCAACAGGCCTGCTTGTGTTAGTACACCACCCCTTTTATCATTATTTTCAAGTTTGACCACTCGAAATTCATTTCCAATGACTTCAGGCATTTTGTAATGTTCTGCAAGACGATCGTTAACCATTACATAATCCGATTGAAGAAAATCTATTACGCTATAATTATGCTGAAGTATCTCTGCAAAAAATGCAATGGGCTCAGCTTTCATTGCTTCTAAAACGATCGGATCGAAGCGCCCCCTTTTTTTTGTCAGACCATCAGGGGTTGTCAAAAACGCTTTAGAATCGATCTTTAAGTAATCCAAGAGCTCTAGATCTAACCATTGGCGAGTGAAGTGATATGCAAAACGTTCTGCTTTTGGATTAGCCAACAATCGTAATGTTTGTTCTTGTATGATTTCAGGTTTGCTAAGGGCTCCTTTAGCTGCAAGTTCTAACAAAATAGCATCAGGAGTACTGCTCCAAAGAAAAAACGAAAGTCGACTTGCCAACTCAAAATCAGAAATATGATCTGTATTTTTCTCTCTATTATTTTCATCGGTCCGAACGAGATATAGAAATTTCGGAGAAGATAATACTGTGGATAGAACTTCTACTATTGCCTCCTGAAAATCCTGACATTCGGGGCGTAATTTTGCGAAGAGAGCTAGTTTTTGATCAACCTCTGCCTCTGTTACTTGTTTTCTCCAAGCTCTGCTCATGAAACGGGTGAGCACAGCGCGGGCATATTTTTTTTCATCCTCAATCCTGCCTTTTTTGAAGAATATCCGCTTGTGTGATTCCGGCGGCCATTGTTTGAAAGTGGGAGCGGTAATCTCGATATAGTCGATCTTGACCGCTACTTTTTTGCTCGAGTCATTATGAAAAGAAAGAAACTCCGCCGGATTGGGAAGATCGCCTAGTTTTGTGATGTGGCGATAAGCATTTCGGGTAATCTCACTAAGTCGTATATCCCAGTGATAAAACTCNGGTTTATCNGGGGGCGCGGTAATCGTGATATCATGATTGCCAGCTCTTACCGCCACGCGTGAATCATTACTTGCTTGGTTCCCAAAATATAANCGCAATGTTGGAGGATGTTTTTCTTCTNCATACTTNGCTGCGCGAATGCTGACTCGCATATTTCCTGCGTCTGGCAATCCGTCTCCCAAGTCGACNATGTGTCTTGCATTTGCAGGAATTACAATTACGTCGGGAGAAACATCTGGGACNTNAGGGCGTGTTGAAGTTGGAGCCCATGCGTGCTTGGCTCCATTATAGCTCCAGCGTGGAGCAATGCCTTGGCCNGTAATTAGATCTCTATAGTGGAGCCTATTAGAATCATACGANAATTTTTCNTNTTGTTCCTTAATTGCNTGATCAANAGNGAGCNCNTCTTCCTTAATTCGCTTTCGAGTCCCTTCTATGGTTGATNCGTACTTAGGATTAATTCGTTTAGCTGCGGCTTTCATGGAGATACCGTAGTAAACTGGATTTGGGGACTCCCCGCGAACAGTCGCGCGTGCGAGCGCCTTTCGTGCCATCTGCCGGTACTGTTCAAATTGTACTACGGTCATTTGCAACATTTCAGAGCTATTTTTGAAGCCATCCTCGGATGCTGTTTCTGGGGGCAGGTCACGAGAAAAATCATGTTGAATCCCAAGTAGATCCTGTAAGGCGTACTTGTACTCATAGCGAGTCATTCGCCGAAACGATGTGTGTCCTTGTCTGCTGCGGCGCACCTGCGAAGCCGTTTGAATTTCCCTAGACAACCATTCGACAATCTTTGCCTTTTCTTCATCCGGGAGGTCCTCTTCGCTATCTTCCGGTGGCATTTCACCATTACTAATGACGTTGGACACCTCTAGCCACCAGTTAACATCCTTACCTTTNAGTAGGTTGGGGTCCAATGTATCTACTCGAAATTNCCCCTTCTGTTTTTTTGGTCCGTGACATCCCACGCAACTCCGCTTCAGAATTGGCTCTACTTCATTATGAAACTTGGCCAAGCGTGCCTTGGGTGCTTCAGGCGATTGGGCAAGGCTGGAAGCCAGACTAGTATTCAGAAGTGCAAATGCAACATGCCAAAAAAAGAACCTCATGAGCTTATGCACTGGTATCAACATCTCGCATTTTTCGCCAGAGTTTTTGTTATTACTGCAAAGAGTTTTCAAACCAAAAACAAATCGTCTAATACCATTGTAAACATTGGACTTTGGGAAATTTGGTGGATTTTGTAAATACAAAGTGCAGAAAACATCACCCTTGACCATTCAGTGAATTCATTGTGAATCATCAAAGGTTTCTCTTCCTGATGTTGTTCTTTCCAAGGGCTAATACATCTTTTATAATTTGGCATAATCATAGAATGGTTTGACTTAAATAAAAAATTTTCGATATTTTCTTCATGTTAAACCAAATATTTTTTACAAAATGGAAGCAAAAATAGGAACACCATTCACAAACAAAGCAACGAAAGTAATGCTTTGTGGTAGTGGCGAATTAGGAAAAGAAGTTGTAATCGAATTTCAACGTTTGGGCGTTGAGGTTATTGCAGTTGACTCCTACAAAAACGCACCTGCACAGCAAGTTGCAGATCATGCATTCGTTATCAATATGCTTGATTCTCAACAATTGAAGAATTTGATAAATGAAAGCAAACCAGACATTATTGTTCCTGAGATTGAAGCTATTGCTACTGATACACTTGTTGAAGCAGAAAAGAATGGCCATACAGTTATACCTAATTCTCGAGCGGTATCCCTAACCATGAATCGAGAAGGTATAAGAACTTTAGTAGCCGAAACTCTTGAAGTTAATACATCGAAATATAAATTTGCCTCTACCGAAAAAGAATTTCAAAAAGCAATTGAGGAAATTGGAATACCTTGTGTTGTAAAACCTATCATGTCATCCAGCGGAAAAGGGCAAAGCATTGTAAAATCATCTGATGACATAAAACCATCTTGGGAATACGCTCAATCAGGAGGCAGGGCTGGTGCGGGAAGAGTTATTGTGGAGGAGTTCATTCACTTTGATTATGAAATAACATTATTAACTGTAAGGCACAAAGATGGGATAACTTTTTGCAAACCAATCGGCCATGAACAAGTTGATGGTGATTATATAAAGTCATGGCAACCTCATCCAATGAAGGATGGCTTATTCGAAGAATCAAAAAGAATCGCAACTACAGTTGTTAATAATATAGAGGGCTATGGTGTATTTGGCGTTGAATTGTTCATAAAAGACAATGATGTTTTTTTTTCTGAAGTATCTCCTCGTCCACATGATACGGGCTTAGTAACTTTAATTACCCAAGATTTGTCAGAGTTTGCATTACATGTAAGAGCTATACTTGGTCTTCCAATACCAGAAATTAATTTTTATGCACCAGGTGCTTCTCATGTGATTAAATTGGAAGGTCATAGTGAAAATGTAAGCTTTTCTAATTTCGGTGCATTAAAAAATCCGAGCCCACAAATAAGACTGTTTGGTAAACCTGGCGTCTCTGGT
>PAOJ01000034.1 GCA_002708005.1 Verrucomicrobiales bacterium
GGCTCCTCCTAGAGCGATTTTGTCAGGATTACGTTTCCACCATTCTGGTTTGTTATTAGGCGCTCTTTCATCGAAAACACTCTCATCGAACAGAGACAGTTTTCCATCCTTTGTAGTATAGACTAAAGAGACCCTGTCCCATTTGTTTTTTGGGACAGCAAAACCGGTGTCTTTCATATTTAGTGGCGTAAAAATTTCCTCCCTCATGTATTTAGCAAATGGACGACCATCTAGAACTTCGATTACTCGCCCAAGAACATCCATGTTCATACCGTAGGTTTGACCTTCTCCTGGTTCGTGAGCTAGAGGAACGCCAGCAAGCCTCTTTATATTTTCTTCAAGGCTGATATTTTCCCCGGGAAAGGCGTCGATAATTTTTTCTTTCATATATCCGGCGCGACCTTTGTAGGTGAAAATCGGATAAACAATTCCAGAGGTGTGCGTAAAGAGTTGGTTCATTTGGATTTTTTTCTTTGCAGGTTGGGTGGCAAATGCTTGTTTTTCTCCATCCCATGACTCTAGTACGGTTTGTTCTTTAAATTCAGGAAGGATTGATCCCAGTTCGGTAAACATATTGTATTCTGCCTTTTCAAATAACTGCAAAGCGGCCACTGTTGTAATCAGCTTGGACATGGAGGCAATTCGGAAAAGAGTGTCTTTTTTGAGTGGTTTTTTACTCTCAATATCTGCCCAGCCAAATGCTTTGTGATAACCAATTTTTCCATCTTTAATCAGTATGCCTACCGCCCCGGGAACTTCCTCTCTGTCGATGCAACCTTGAATCATTTTATCGATTCGCTTTAAACGGTCGGAATCAAATCCAGCTCTTGAGGGATTTGAATTTTTAAGATCTTTTGATTGACCGGAACTAATAGCAATCAGCAATGCCGCGGCAAAAATAAATGTTTTTCTAAACAATATCATAGAAATATAAAAGGCTATTGAACATGCTTATATCTTAGGCGTCGAGTCATTCCTGATTGGTGTACTTGAAGAAGTGTTAGGCGGATTTTTCCGCATTGCAGAGTGTTTCCCAAGGCTGTTTTTGTTGGATGGATGAATAAAGGCGCCATACGGCAAAAACAGATATTCCAACCAAGGGTATCGCTACTCCAAAACTTAGGCTGTAGCCTCCTTCGGATGCAATCCAATAGCTGAGTCCTGCGCCGATCATCATCGAAAATACGCCAATGCAATCCATGCAGGTGTAGTCAGTACCTCCAAAAGTTTTTCGACTCCAATCCATCATTATAGAAAAAAGCGCGACGGTAGTCATTCCGGATATAAAATGATCGAAGAGTATCACAGGTAGGATGGCTTGTATTGGTGGTTGAGAGTCTGAATTAGCTAGTAACGAGTAACCCATCGCTGAAATTGCCTGTAGACTGCCGAATATTAGAAGGGCCCTAATTCTGCTAAGTCTATTAGCTAGGCTACCTGCCACGATTGCTCCAACAAGGGCTGCGACTGGAGCAACTACGCCCAGTGAAAAGCCTATTTGGCCGAAGCTCATATCCCAATCCTTGAGCATTGTAGGTAGGGTGGAGCGGATGAATCCCTCGGCCAAGCGGTAAGTTGCTACTAGAGCTAAAATATTGATGACTTTGGGTTGACGCAAAAAATCAATAATTGCTAGCCAAGTTTTTGCGGAATCTTGTTTTGAAGTGGGTTTTCTTGTGATTGGTCGGTTAAGAAAGATAGGAATGGTCGCAAGGAGATAAATAATCGCCATCGCGAAAAGCATATTGCTCCATCCAAGTATGCTAAATAGCATCAATATTAAGCCGCCGCCTACAATATATCCAAGCCAGAATGTACCGACTTGAACCGCATTCCCCCAGCCTCGTTCGCCAAATTTTAGTAGAGAAATTGCATGTCCGTCTGTCGATACGTCTTGCATTGAGCTAAAGATATTTATTAGCAATACGCCTATCACAAACACGCCGATTGGCCCACCAAGTTGCCACAAAGCCAAAACAGCCATAGTACCTGAAGTGACGAGTTGCAGTGGAATAATCCACGACCGATACTTTCCTTGTTTCTCAGAATGGAAACGATCGACAAGAATTGTCCATAAAAACTTTAGCATCCAGGGTGCATAGAGAGCTGGGTAAAAAAGTGCGATTTGTTCTAGCGATACACCACTGTCTCGAAACACTACTGGAACAGTGTGGCGAAAAAATCCATTCGGAATACCTTGAGAAAAATACAAGGCTCCAATCACACCTATTTTAGTGACTGTTGCGCGATTCACGTTGGCCGGGGAGTGTTATGTTGAATGTTTGATGAGGCAACACTACTCTTTGAACAGAATGGTCCTTTTTAAATTAAGTAGATTGCTATTAGTATTAATTGTGTTTTGTTTACTTGGGCAATCCTCAATGCAAGGAGCTAAGCAGCCGAATATTTTATTCGTTATGGCCGATGACTTGGGATGGATGGACTTGGCTTGTCAGGGTAATAAACTGGTCGAGACGCCAAACATTGATCGTTTAGCTAAACAAGGGATGCGTTTTACAAGCGCCTATGCTGCTGCTCCAGTCTGTTCTCCAACCCGAGCTGCTGTATTGACGGGTCAGGCACCTGCAAGAGTACGAATGACTTCGCATTTGCCCGGGAAATTTTTTCCGAAAGATAATAGGCCGCAGCCTGCGGATATGATTCCAGCCATTGGATCGCACCATGTTACAATTGCTGAGCGACTAAAGGAGGTTGGTTATGCGAATGCATTTCTTGGGAAATGGCATATCGCTCCTAGTGTTGGGCCGAACGGTAAGGTGGCGGCTGAACATTCGCCTCTAAATCAAGGGTTTGATATTAATGTTGGCGGCACATCTTATGGAGGGCCACCAAGTTTTTTTTCTCCTTACCGTATTTCAACACTACCTGATGGTAAGCCAGGTGAGTACCTACCAGATCGACTAGTTAATGAAACTATTAATTTTATCCGAAGCAAAAAGTCTCAGCCTTGGATGGTTCATCTATGGTTTTATACTGTGCATTGGCCTATGCAGGCACCAGATGCTTTGTTGAAAAAATATGAAAACAGAAAAGGCCCAGGTCTGAATGACACGCGATACGGTGCAATGATAGAGGCAATGGATATTGCAATGGGGAAATTGCTTAATTCGTTAAAATCAATCGGAGAGAATGAGGAAACACTGGTGATTTTCACCAGTGACAATGGAGGTTTTTCTGGTGTTTCAGATTGTCGGCCATTGCGTGAATCAAAAGGTCATTTGTATGAGGGAGGTATTCGTGTGCCGATGATTGTTCGTTGGCCTAGTTTGGTGAAGCCGGGAACGTTGTGTCATGAGCCTGTTATTAGTATGGATTTTTATCCGACTTTTCTCGAGATTGCTGGTGTAAAACCAATGAGTAATAAAATCCTTGATGGCAAGAGCTTGGTGTCATTATTTAAAAAAGATGGTAAAATTGAAAGTAGAGACCTTTACTTTCATTTTCCTAATTATGCTTGGCATATGGATAACCGTCTTGGTGGGGCTGTGCGATCCGGTGATTATAAAATGATACGCAATTATGATGATCAATCAGTTGAGCTATACAATTTAAAGTTAGATATAAGTGAGACCAANAATTTGGTTAATGAGCGGCCTCAATTGGCTCAACGTTTAAATAGAAAACTTACCACGTGGCTTGAGGAAACTGATGCTTTAATGCCAAAACCTTCAAATCCAAGGGCTAAATAATCGCTCTTTTGTGTCTTGATTTTATGTTATTTTGGGGCAAAGTTTTTTTTTGAATGAAATTTTCGAGGCGATTAATTTTACTTTTGTTGTTGTTGGCTTGGTTGCCGGCATCATCACATTGTCTAATTGCCGCGGCACTTCAAAATGCAGTTATTAGTGACTGCTGTGTTGATTCCAAAAGAACACAAACTACTGATTCTCACAATAATTCAGATTGCTGCCCTTTTTGTGATACATTTGAGTCTGGTAAATTTTTAACTTCNTCAAAAGATAAATCAGNTACATTAGCGGGAGTTGATATTCATTCTTCAATCAGNTCTCTTCTTCGAGTTGCTAAATGTTCTAANGCGTTATCTTTTACTCCTCATGAGAGNCCGCCATCGAGTTTTTCTTGGAAATTCGAATCCCGGTTGGTCCGACTTGGGCGTTCACCCAGCATTTTATTCTAGGAACCATTTCTCAGGTTCCTATTTCTCTAATCTACCATAAGGCACGGGTGTGTCTAAAGNTTTGCAAANATGGNTTTGCATTGGACATATAAATAAAAAAGAAAGGAAACAAAAATGAATTTAGTAGTGAATAAAATTAAGAGTTGGGCAGCTGTAATGACAATGACGATATTGGGAATGGTTGCTGCCACGTCAGCGGATGGTGACCCAGATGCTAAGCAAGAGCTGCGAGATGTTGTAGCTGTTAAGTTGCTAAAGGGCCGTAANGATATTTCATTGGCTTATGTCAAGGGATTGGTATGCCCCTCGTGTGCGCTTGGNATTCGAATCAAAGTCGGAAAGTTGCCATTTGTAGATTCAACTCGTTACAAGCGAGGCGTTGATATGGATNCCAAAACACAGTTGATCACCGTAGCGCTACTTCCCGGAGTGAAGGCTGACTTTGAAAGTTTAAGCAAGGCGATTACGGCTGCTGGTTACGATCCTGTTGAGAGATACACAATGCAGAATGGAAAGTTGAAGTCGCACTCCTTCGCCAAGTCTAAAAGTTCTAAGTAAACATGTTGAAACGCATTTCGACACTCTTTGTTGTCGCGTCATCCGTTTTGATTGTGTCAGCTGACGAGCCGATAATGAACATGATGCCGCGTTGGGACAATGGTTGGGGTTTGCAGTTGATCGATGAGTTTCGCCATGAAGAGGATCTTCGATTGGGGAATCGTACTGCTTATTCTGGATTCACCGAGGATGTGCATCTTCTACATTTTCAGGGTGTCTATACTTGGGATCGATCCGTTCGATTAACTTACAAGATTCCATACGTGCTTGATGCTCGTCGAGAGGTCCCTAATGGTTTGGGGGGTAAGCAGGTTGAGCATGACAACGGCATAGGAGACGCCTCATTGGCTTTACCTTTAAAGAAATATTTTAATCTAGATGGGAGAAGTGGATCTTGGGGTTTTAAGCCAATGCTGCGTGTCCCTTTGGCAGGGGAAGATAATTACGAAATCTATGATAATGAATGGGGTGGCGGTTTGGGGCTGAGTTACGACTTCGAAACATTCCGATTTGCTTTTCTAAGTTCTGCCAGTTTTTGGTTATTTGAAAATGAAAAACCAGCCGAAACTAAATTGTCTCTCGATTTGGGATACAAGTTTTATCCTATGGGAACTAATAGCCAAATCTTGTGGGAAACTGATTTTCTCTATATGGACAATGGAACTAGAAAAATTCTAGCTGGGCCTGCATTTTACTGGAATTTTAATGATGCTATTCANATGCGTTTTGAATGGAAGCATGACTTCTACAATCATCAAGGTAGACTGGATCACGCTAATGGCGATCGATTTTTGCTAAGTTTGGGTGTGGTTTATTAAGGCTGATCCCATTGCTTGACCTGCCGCTTGGGCAAGCAGAGACTCTTTTTGTGCAACGACTCTTTCTTTTTCTTTTTACGCTTGGCCAAGTGTTGAGTGTGCAGGCAGTCAAGCAGCCGAATATTGTCATTATTATGGCCGATGATATGGGCTTTTCGGATATTGGTTGTTATGGCAGTGAGATCAAGACTCCAGTATTGGATGAACTAGCGAAAAAAGGGCTGCGATTTACTCAATTTTATAACACATCGCGCTGTTGTCCTACGCGGGCTTCTTTGCTCACAGGAATGTATCAGCATCAGGCTGGCATTGGGTTNATGACTGGNGACAACAAGCTGCCAGGTTATCGCGGTGAACTTGGTCGCGATGTAGTGACTATAGCTGAAGCCCTCAGTATGGGCGGATATCAGCGATACATGAGCGGTAAATGGCATGTGACCAAGCATACACGACCTGAAGGACCTAAGAATAACTGGCCATTGCAGCGGGGATTCCAAAAATTTTATGGCACNATTATTGGTGCAGGCAGTTTTTATGANCCAGCTACCTTGTGTCGAGATAACCAATTTATTACTCCGGAGAACGACGACAAGTATCAGCCCGAGAAGTATTATTACACCGATGCTATAAGTGATAATGCAGTGACATTCCTAAAGGAACACGCGAAAGAGTCACCAGACAAGCCGGTGTTTCTNTATGTGTCTTACACTACTGCACACTGGCCGATGCATGCACTGCCGAAAGATATCGCTCGTTACAAGGGGGTGTACGATGGTGGTTTTCAGAAGGTCCGAGCAANACGATTTGCGAGGTTGAAGGAGCTGGGTTTAATTCGTAAGGATCTAGAGTTATCGCCTGAATCCGATGATTGGGAGAAAATGCCCAATAAGAAATGGGATATTCGCAACATGGAAGTATATGCTGCAATGATAGATAATATGGATCGTGGTATTGGTCGAATTGTTGAGGAATTTAAAAGGCAAGGTACATTCGATAATACGCTTATTATGTACCTTCAGGATAACGGGGCCTGCGCTGAGGGTTTCGGCAGATACAGTCAAAAGCCATATAATCAGTCATACAAACCACTCGGCCGTGATGGTTTTCAAACGAAGATTTGGCCGCCAATGCAAACTCGAGATGGTAGGCCTGTGAAAAATGGCCCAGACGCAATGGCTGGNCCTGAGGATACATTTACAGGAGTGGGTCGTGGTTGGGCAAATGTTTCCAATACTCCGTTTCGTGAGTACAAGCATTTCGCACATGAAGGAGGAATCTCCTCACCATTTATTGTGTCTTGGCCTAAGGGTATCGATCAAAAAAACAATGGCAGAATTGAGCGACAACCCGGACATCTTATCGACCTTATGTCGACTTGCCTTGATGCTGCAGGTGTAAAACATCCGCTTAAGTTTGGAGGGTATCAAATTCAGCCGGTTGAAGGTGTGAGTCTATTACCAGCCTTACGTGGCGGTGACCTCTTAAGAAAAGACGCTCTTTATTTTGATCACCATCTTAACGGCGCTATTCGTGATGGTAAATGGAAGCTCGTTCGTTACGGAGACTCTGGTCGTAACGCAAAGCTACATCCGTGGCAGCTCTATGACATGGAGGTAGACCGCAGTGAACAAAACGATCTCGCTAAAAAACATAAAGACAAAGTCAAGGAGCTGGCTTCCAAATGGGAAAAATGGGCCATTCGTGCACGCGTCAAACCTTGGCCCTGGAAAGTCGACTAAATTTATCAATGAAAAAACTAATCCTTAATCTGTGTGCGCTCGCTGGGATATTCTATGGCGAAGCAGTCAATGCAGCCGATAAGTCCAAGGTAGTGTTCATCTCAGGGAAGCCAAGTCATGGACGGTTGGCGCATGAACATCGGGCCGGGAATATGTTGCTAGCCAAGGCTCTNAATGATTCTGGATTACCCGTGGAGGCTTTGGTGCTTAAAGATATTGGTTATCCAAAGGACAAAAGTGTTTTAGATGATGCGGATACAATTGTGATTTTTTGTACTGGCCATGGGGGGCATGTGCTGAATCGAAAGCTCAAGGAGTTTGATTCACTCATGAAAAAAGGCAAGGGAGTGGTAATGATTCATTGGGCGACCGAGGCAGTCAAAGGAGACCCAGCTGACAAGTTCCTCGAGTGGATGGGTGGTTTTTGTGATTTGCATTGGAGTGTGAACCCTCACTGGATTCCTAAATTCAGACCTCGCAAACACGAGATTTGGAACGGAGTGAAGCCATTCAGCGTCAATGATGAGTGGTATTATCATATGCGATTCGTTAAGGACTTGAAAGGTGTGACGCCCATCCTTACTGATGTTCCGCCGGCCTCGACTTTAAAACGCCCTGATGGCGCGCGTAGTGGCAACCCTACTGTTCGTAAGGCTGTTGCTAATGGAGAGACTCAGCACGTGGCTTGGGCATACGAGCGCTCTGATGGTGGACGCGCTTTCGGGTTTACTGGCGGACATGTCCATATGAATTGGCAGCAAGATGATAACCGAAAGCTAATGCTTAATGCCATACTATGGACAGCTAAGGTGGAAATACCAAAGAATGGAGTGGCCTCCAGTACTCCGACTAAGGATCAGATGCACGAAAACCTCGATTAAGTTAATCCATGCAAACCAAGCTCTATAAGTTCTGATGTGAAATTTTCGCTTGAGACAACGCTAGTTATATTAGGTCTTTGTTTTGCATTTGCCCTAGTTCAGGCCAAGGAAGATGAAAGGCCTAATGTGTTGTTTATTGCTATCGATGATTTGAACGATTGGATTGGATGTCTTGATGGTCATTTACAGGCTAAAACCCCTAACATTGATCGTCTTGCAAATGATGGAGTCCTTTTTACTAATGCTCATTGTCAGGCACCTATTTGCAATCCATCGAGAGTAAGTCTACTCACAGGAATACGTCCATCTACTTCTGGTGTTTATGAATTAAAGCAACAATTGCGTCAGGCACCTATTCTTGAGGGTGCTATGACCATTCCTGCGCAATTCAAGGCAAATGGTTATTATGTTTTAGGGCGTGGTAAAATATATCATGGAAAGCCCTATTCCGATGAGTGGAATGATTTTAAAACTGCTCCTGACGCACGAAACAATCAATTTCGTGAAAAACCAGTTTCACGATTGCCAAAGATACGGGTTCGTGATTTTGGCCCGATTGATTTGCCTGAAGAACAATTTCGAGATGTGATTAATGCTCGTTGGGCAGCTAAGGAATTAAAGCGTAATTTTAATAAGCCTTTTTTTATGGCTGTAGGGTTTCGTCTTCCTCATGTGCCATTATATGCTCCTGCACGATTTTTTTTAAATCATCCGAAAGCTGAAGTGAGCCTGCCTATAATTAAAGAGGATGATCTTTCCGATTTGCCTGCTGCAGCAAAAAAGATTACGAGATATATGGATAGTACTCCATTAAACCATCGATCAATTCTTGCTACGAAAAGTTGGCATGAGGCAGTTGCAGCATACCTTGCCTGCACGGAATTTGTGGATCATTGTGTGGGTCTAATAATCAATTCGTTGAGCCAAAGTCAGTATGCAAAAAAAACATTAATTGTATTATGGTCAGACCATGGATGGCACTTGGGTGAGAAGCAGCTTTGGGCTAAGCGATCATTATGGGAAGAGTCTACTCGTGTGCCGCTAATTTTTTCTGGTCCAGGATTGGGTCGTAGCCGATGTGACAGACCAGTTCAATTGCTTGATATTTATCCTACTCTTGTGGAGTTGTGTAGTTTAACCAAGCCACCTCAAAAATTAGAGGGTCATTCACTTCTGCCTTTATTAAGTCAGCCTAATTCTCCTTGGCCTTATCCGGCCATAACTACTTTCCACTGTAACGATCATTCAGTGCGAACAGATCGGTGGCGTTATATTAGTTATGCGAATGGTGATGAGGAATTATACGATCACTCTTTGGATTCAAATGAATGGCACAATTTAGTTCATAATTTAAAGTATCAAGCTGTGATTGCTGAGCTTAAAGCGCATCTGCCTAAAGTTAATGTCCCTCAGGCTCGTTAGTTTTCTTTTTTTATTATCACTTGCGTGAATAACCCTCTAGATGCGTGAATAAAGCACCATAATTGTTTTTTTGCTTATAAAAACGGTTTTAAAATTTGTTCAAATCTTTAAAAATGCTGTCGGCACAATGATTGCTTAATTCATTTTTGTCGTATTTCTGAGATTCGCTGATTCCTGAGGGATTAGTTGTATATTGGAGTTTTAATCAAATGAAGAATTCATTTTTCAAACTAGCTGTTGCGTTTCTGCTATTAAATAGTTCTCACTATATTTTTGCTGAGCAGATTGTCGTTAACGAAGTAATGTACAACCCAAAGGCAGATGAACCTGAGTGGATTGAATTAGCCAATATCACTGCCACACCATTCGACATTGCCAACTGGAAACTTCGTGGAAATGTTGAATTAGATTTTCCTGAGTTTGATAAGGATAATGCGAGTGGCTCGTTCCTTAAGCATTGGCAAAAGATTATTTTGACTAGCATCGATCCAGAAGAGTTCAGAAGTCTGTATGGAGTTCCTTCGAGTGTTATGGTTTTTGGGCCATGGGTTGGAAACCTTTCAAATGAAGGTGGGCGCATAACGCTCAAAGACAGAAACGGCGTTCAGGTGTGCACACTGGGTTATAATGACAGTGGCCGTTGGCCGGTTGCTGCAGACGGTGCGGGTCATGCATTGGTCTTAAAAGATCAAAACCGGCCTGTTGATGATTGGCGAAACTGGACATTTAGTAAGCGCCCTGGCGGTACGCCTGGTGGAGATCCTGTGGCAGGTGCTGAGACTTCAGTTGATAGTCCTGAGGTAGATTTGAGTTCTGGGGTTGTATTGTTGGACTATGGAGATCGTTGGAAATATAACGATCAAAATAAAAGCTTAGGAACTACATGGCGAAGGAATACTTATAATGATTCTTCATGGAAATCTGGAGGAGGTCTGTTAGGGGTTGAAAACGCGGGGCTTCCTGGTCCGGGGTTAAAGACTACGATTAACAAAGGTTCGCAACTCACTTACTATTTTCGAAAAGAGTTTAATTTTAATAGCGACCCATCAGGAGTCACATTGACAATTGATCAGATTGTTGACGATGGTGCTGTATATTATTTGAATGGAAAGGAAGTTGGTAGATCAAGAGTTAATGGTAGTGTTAACTTCAATACCTCTGCTTCTGCAACGGTCGGGGATGCAACTGAGGAGAAGGGTGTGGTGACTATTGATTCCGGCCTAAAGCGAGGTTCAAACGTATTGGCTGTTGAGGTGCATCAAACCAATCGTACTAGCTCCGATATAGTGTTCGGTTGTCGACTGCGTGCTTCTATGCCAGCGACAAAAGGGGTTGTTATCAATGAAATTTATCCAGTTTCAGGTCAAAATGGTTATATCGAATTTTATAATCCGACAACAGAGGTAATTGACCTAAAGGGTTATTATTTTAGCGATGATCCTACTAATCTCGATAAAAAGAAGTTAAAAAGTGTATTTAAGGTTCAACCCAAGGGCTTAGCTAAGATTTCATTCTCTTCAGTAAATCTAAGCGTTAAGTCTCCAGTGATAGTTTATGTTACTGAGCCCGATGGTGAAACAGTTGTCACAGCTTTGAGAGCGAATATAACGCTTGATGGCCGTTCTATAGGTCGTAAACCTACTGGAGCATCTGAGTGGTATCTTTTTACAGATCCAACTCCAGGAACAGCAAATGTTAGCCGTGAGTCTTTGAGTGAGTCTGTTAGTTTAAATGAAGTTCATTTCACTGAAGATGGTCGTTTAGATTGGATTGAGTTTTTTAATAAAGGGGAGGGATTAATTTCATTGGAAGGGTTGTCTGTAGCCACTCGCCGTGATTTTTCTGATCGTATACAGTTGTACGGTCAAGTGGCGGCGGGTTCTACAAGTGTCGTGAATATTGATATTGAATCAAGGAGACAGATGCCTTTCTTTTTGCTTAATGGTAACACTGTGTTGCATGCAATATTATTGGATCGACCGGATGGTGTTGGATCTATTCAGGCATACCCTGACGGAAGTAATGAATGGTTCACTGTTTTAAATGATACTCGAGGTCGGGGTAATAACCCGCAAAGGTATGAAAATGTTGTGATCAATGAGGTGATGTTTAATCCGCCAGGAGATCATCGTAATGGCGAGTATATTGAATTATATAATCGCGGGGATTCAGAGATCGACCTCACAGGTTGGAGATTTGTTGATGGTGTTAACTTTGCGTTTCCATCGGGGACGGTAATCAAGCCAGGAAAGTTTTTAGTTATTGCAGCGAATCGTAAGTATATGAGTCGTGTTTATAAAATAGAAAATGTTCTGGGTAACTATAGAGGCGAATTGAGTAATCCTGGTGAGTTGTTACGTTTGGAAGATGCTTATGGAAATCTCGTAGATGAATTGGATTACATGAATCATGGGGATTGGCCAGATTGGACTAAAGGAGGTGGTAGCAGCATGGAATTGGTAAACCCGTGGATGAATAACAACCGGCCTTCTGCATGGCGTGATAGTTCTGAGGTTAATAAAAGTAGTTTTCGCGAATATGTAGCCAAGGGGCGTTACCGCCAATTAAAAACACAAGGCGGGGCAGGGGATTACCGTGAGTTTCATATGCATCTTGTTGGTGATTCGGAGATTATTTTAAAAGACATTGAGGTTACTACATCTAGAAACTCCACAAAGAATGTATTAAGTAACAGTACCAAGATGTCTCCAAACGGTAAAAGTTCAAACGGTTGGCTTGCTCAAGGAACCCATTGGGGGACCTATATGAGCCAAAGCGGTTTGCACCTTATTTCTGATGGGCATGGTGACAATCGGCCTAACAGAATGGAGATTGATATGTCTTCAGATATTAGGCGTAATGATGATGCTACGATTCGTTTTAAGGCTAGATGGGTGCGAGGAAATCCTCGTTTAATTGCATGGACTTGGGATAAGAGTCTTGCAGGGAGTTTCTTGATTGAGGTTCCTGAAAACCTTGGAACACCTGGACGAGAGAATTCTACTTATGAAGATAATATNCCTCCACAGGTTGATGGAATAATTCATAGTCCTGCGGTTCCTACATCTTCTCAGTCAGTTCGTGTGACAGCGAGTGTGACCTCTGCAGAGCCTTTATCCNTAGTTCGGTTAAGACATAGGGCAGACTCTTCAACTAATGCCGGAGCATGGAAAAATAAAACCATGTATGATAATGGAACAAGTGGAGGAGATGAAATTGCTGGAGATGGTGTTTATACAGCTACNCTCACCGAATATCGAAACAACGGNCGACGAGTACAATTCTTTGTNGAGGCTCAAACTAAATCTGGAGCCAAACANACGAATCCTAAATTTGGGCCGGACCTTCCGGCTCTGTATGTCGTTGATAATCGCAAGCCCAAAACAGATCTTCGTAATGTGCGTTTGGTTATTTCAGATTATGATTTGGGAGCTATCAGTAATGGCGGAGGTAGTAAGTATGAATATAAATTCCCCCGATTATCAAACCACTATTATAATGCAACATTCATCTCGAATGAAAAAGACATCCGGTATAATTGCGAGATGCGCAACAGCGGAAGCCCTTGGACACGTGGTAACAATGTAAATCGAGGTAAATGGAAAATGCCTAACGATAGGCGGTTCCGAGGTAAATATAAGCTTTCATGGGACGACGATGCTAATGGCAGGGTGAGTCGTAATCGATTAACCCGATATATGCTCTACCTTATGGGGCATGTTGTGAATGAAAATGAGATGATATGGTTGACGGTTAATAATGGTTCTCCACAGATGCGCGAAGAGGTTGAGCCGGTTGCTAATGATTTTTTGAGTCGAAATTTTACCGAAGGAGTCAAAGGGAATCTATACCGCATAGATGACGAGTGGTGGTTCACTGATAGTTGGTCAAGGTCAAATCGTAATGCTGACTGGAGATACAAGGGCACGGATAATCCAGGCCGATATAGATCAGAATGGATGAAACGCACAAACGAATGGGAAGATGATTACAGCGCCTTGATCAACCTATTTAGTACAGTAAGCAAAACCTACAAACAGGAGCAGATAGAGCGTTTAGTTGATCCGCATCAGACCATGATAATGTCTATGGTTAGGGGTTATATTGATGACTGGGATTCTTTCTCTTTGCGCCGTGGAAAGAATGGTTATTTTTATCAAAGGTACGATGATGGGAAATTTCAATTTTTGCATTGGGATAGTGACTTAGCGTATGGTAATCCAGGAGCTAAACTTTATCAGGGAATGCCCGGTTTTAGTGGTTATATTGGCAAGTGGTACAACAAACGATTGTTTTATTCCTACCTTGCTGAATTCACAGAGAACTATACTTACAATTCTCCAAGAATGAATGCTTGGCTAAACGCAGAAGAGGAAGTGAGTGGTTCTTATTCCTCACGGTCAAGTGAATACAAAAACTTTTTCTCTGCTCGTCGCAACACAGTAAAAAGTGAATTAGGAACAAATTATTCTCGTAAAAAATTTGAGATAACGACCAACAACGGAGTTGATTTAAATGTGTCTGAAGACCAAGTTAGCTTAAAGGGAACTTCGCCCTACGGAGTTATACATATTGAAGTTGAAGGTCACCCTGAAGCTCGACCTGTATGGACTGGATTGACTGGGTGGGAGGTTGAAGGCATTAAGTTACGAGAGGGCGAACAGTTAATAAAAATCCTTGGGAAGGATCAACGTGGCAAAGTGCGCAATGAGACTGAAATAAAAGTTAATAAGAGTGGGAACGCACCTCCAATAGCAGCTCTTAAAGCTAGCCCTGGGTCATGGAATATTTCTGTGGATGATACTCTAGATATGGATGCGAGTGATTCATATGACCCTGAAAATAAGTCGCTAATATTTGATTGGATGGCAACCAATCTTGATGAGGTCGATATGCGAATTATTGATCGATCGCGTGCAAAGGCGTCATTTTCCCGTCCAGGCTTATATGGGTTTACGGTCAAGATAACTGATGAAAATGGACAGGTTTCTGAGATTGCTCGTGAAGCTTCCGTCCACGGTGCCAATGGGTTTAGTGGTTTTAGTGATCCGATACTGGAGGATTATTGGATGTCTTCTAATGTTGCTTCTCGTGGTAATTTTTCACCCACTTCATGGTATTCTCTTGATGACGTTCCAGGATGGCTCGAGATCCAAGTCTTGGACATGATTTCTATGCCTTTAGCTGGCTCAATTTCAAATTATCCATTTATATCTCGTAAATTGCCTCAGCAGGGAGATTGGGCAATGCAGACTAAGCTTCGTTTGGTTGCACGCCAGTTCGGCGGTTATGATGCGGGCTTGATGGTATCGCTTGGAAAGGGTGGTAATAAAAACCGTTATACGATCGGGTTTAATGATGGTAAGTATTTGATGGTAAGAAAAGTAAGTGAGCAAGGCAATATCACTACTCTGCATACCAGATCAATTACTCAAGAGGAAATTGCCGTAAGGATTATTAGGTATGGTGAAAAATTACTTTTTGAGTGGAAGGTAGGGGATGTTTGGGAACAGGTTCACGAAGAGTCAATTAAAATTGATATTCCATCTATTGATGGAGGTATGTTTGTTGCTACTGATNAGGATAANGAGCCGCAAGCGATTCGTGTGGGGTTTGATTACGCCATTTTGATTGATCCCTCTGCAGTATCCCCGCTTAAAGGTAGTCTGCGAGTTAGTGAGATTATGTACAATCCTATTGGAGGCGATGACTTTGAGTTTGTTGAGTTGGTAAATGTTGGGAAAAGCAGCATTAATCTTAATGGAGCTCAGTTTGATCGCGGTATTACCTATAAATTTGATAAGGTGATTTTGGCTGTTGGTGAAAGAATTGTCGTCGCTAAGAATCGTTTAGCTTTTCTTTCGCGTTATAATGAGGGGCTTTTACTTGCTGCCGGTCAATATGAAGGCAGATTGAGAAATAATGGGGAAACTGTTTCGATGATCGATAGTAATGGTGATCTTGTAATTGAGTTTGAATACGATGATGGAGGAGCTTGGCCAGGTAGGGCTGATGGTAATGGCAGTTCGCTTGTTGTTGTTGACCCGTTGCTTGATCCAAACAATCCTCGTAATTGGAATTCAAGTAATACCTTCAATGGTTCTCCAGGTAAGGGAATTACTAAGGTTCCATCCGTGGTGATTAATGAGGTTCTTACACACTCTGATTCTCCTCAGGAGGATGCAATCGAATTACATAATTACGGTCAGACAGTAGTTGACTTGTCTGGATGGTTTCTAAGTGATAGTGCGAATAATCTAAAAAAATATCGTATTCCAGATGGTACTGAAATCATTCCAAACGGCTATCTTGTTTTTTATGAGAAGTCGTTTTTGTTGGAGAATCAAATAAATGGATTTTCTCTGAGTTCGGCCAGAGGTGACGAAGTTTGGCTCACAGAAGCTGATGCTGCTGGCAATATTATACGATTTATTGATAAAGCGGACTTTGGGCCTGCTGCTAATGGTGTAACAATTGGGCGCTATCCTAATGCGACTGGTCCTTTTGTTATAATGGCAGATAACTCATTGGGAACCGATGTTCGATCTGGACAAGATATAGGTTTGTTGGATCAGTTTCGTAATGGCAAGGGCGCGCCTAATGCAGGGCCATTGGTTGGGCCGATTGTATTTAGTGAAATTATGTTTGCGCCTTCCGAGGGAATGGCTGAGTACGTCCTGCTTAAGAATATTTCTGGAAAAGCNGTCCCTCTGTTTGATCCTGTAAATCCTGATAATAGATGGANAATAGAGAACGCAATCGAGTTTGACTTTCCTGCAGACTTTATCTTGATGCCAGGGGAGGAAGTCTTTGTCGGTAGTGTGGCGCCTGAGTTATTAAGGGAGCAATATGAGGTCGATACTAATAAGAAAGTATTAGGGCCATTTGAAGGGAAGTTGAACAATGCAGGAGAGAGCTTACAATTGTTCCGACCTGATTCACCTCAGACTTTGCCTCCCGATGTTGGGCTTGTTCCTTATATACTCGCAGAAAAGATAAAGTATGATTCTGCTCTTCCTTGGCCTTTGTTGCCCGAGAATGGAGGATTATCCATTCAAAGGGTGGATTTAGACAGTTATGGAAACATTGCCTCGAATTGGATGCTGGCGGGTTCAGAAAAAGATACTGATCAAGATGGTATGCCGGACAGTTGGGAGATAGCCCAAGGGTTAGACTCNAAAGACGCGAGTGATGCATTTCTTGATGCCGATTCAGATCGCTTAANTAATTTACAAGAGTATGCGGCAGGAACAGATCCAAATGATGCAGAGAGTGGATTAAAATTGGAACTCATACGGTTGCCCAATGGCATGCTTCGCGTAAGTTTTGAGGGGATTCAAGGTCGGAGCTATTCTCTCGAGGCCACNCTTGCTCTTGATAAAGAATGGCAGTCTTTGAGTAATTTCTATCCAAAAAATACTGCAAAGATGTCTCGCACTCTTTCTCCTAGAATTAGTCCTGATCGATTCTTCAGACTGGTAACTCCAGCTAAACCATAGAAATTGAAATTCTATAAGCTTTGAAATATTTTGACTGCTATAACTTGAAAGCTGGTTTAGCTGAGTGTGTTCTCGCTTTTATAAAAAGCAATTAATTAGAAATCATTATTTCCTAAAATATAATTTTTCAAAGAAGTATTTTAAAGTTCATCGTGACTATTAATAATCTTTCCGACGAGCCCGTACTTCTTAGCTTCTTCTGGAGTCATCCAGAAATTTCTATTGGTATCTTTTGCAATCCTGTCAATGGGTTGACCTGTTTGATCGGCGAAAATTTGGTTTAAACGCTCACGCATTTTCACAATCTGATCTGCTTCAATACTTATATCTGATGCCTGACCTCCCACCCCTCCACTAGGTTGATGGAGCATGAATCGAGTGTTGGGCAAGCTAAAGCGATCCTTGACGGGAGGAGCTGAGTAAATAAGCGCTCCAGCACTTGCTACCCATCCGGTGCCAACAACTTTGACCCGGGGTTTTACAAATTTGATCATGTCATGAATGCTGTCGCCTGATTCTACGTGTCCGCCTGGGGAGTTTACAAAAACTGTAATATCTTCGTCAGATTCAGCTGAAAGCAGCTGTATTTTTGTACAGAATTCACGGGCGACCTTTTGGTTGATCTCCCCGTATAGCATTATGGTACGCGACTTGAGAAATAGTTCCTCAAGTTTGCCTATAGATTCTTTTTCTTCCTTCTTTTCCTTACTCATTTTCTTTTACGTGGCTAAGCCTCGTCCGGAGAAGAGATTGATTGTTCATTGCTCCAGTGTAAAGCGGGAATCAAGTTTGCCATTCTTTTAATATTTCTGGGGGCAAATTCGGAGTAGCCCCNGAACGGGAGGCAACATATGCGCCTAGCTGGTTGGCTAGATTTGCTGTTTTTTGCATAGGCCAGTTTCGTGCGACACCATGGAGAATGGCTGCGCTACAGGCGTCTCCTGCCCCAACCGAGTCAGCTTTTTCCTCAGGATTGAAGTGAGATGGCATTCCCTCGACTACAAAATCGTGAGAGTAAATCCTTGTTCCCAGCTTGCCGCGAGTTAGTACAAAAAGGTCTAGACTGTAATAATCTATTATTTGAGGGATGGTGGACTTTTCCAAAGATAAACTTAATATTTTAGATACGATAGGAAGTTCTTCTTCGTTCATTTTAACTATGGATGCAGAGTGGAGTCCAACATCAAGGATATCTTTTGAGAAGTATTTTTGCCGAAGATTAACATCGAACAAACGTATTGCTTGTGATGCTGTTCTAATAAATTTTTGAATTGTACTTTTTGCTGGGTCAAGGCGCTGCCCGAGAGTGCCAAAGCAAACAGCGTTACATTTATTGGCTAAATTAGATAATGAATCGCTCCATTCAAGTTTATCCCAAGCGACATTTTCAGTTATTTCATATTCAGGCTCTGTACCATTCAAAGTGATATTAACTGTTCCTGTCCCGGTATTTTTATCTTGCTGGAGAAAGGTATGATCCATTCCATGTTCTTTTAGCTTTTTAGTCAATGCTCTCCCGAGTTCATCCTGACCTATTCGGCTTACCATAACTGCGTGTCCTCCTAAATATGATCCGATTTGATGAGCTTGTAATGCGGCGTTGAGTGGTGCTCCTCCAAGTACAGGTCCTACTGGAAGCAGGTCGTAAAGTGCTTCACCTATTCCAGCAATTAACGGATTCTTTGTCATTTTAAAGAGTGGAAGCCTGCATTAAAACAGGTCTGGGATAAGTCGTCCAAAATGAAAGCCCCTTTAGCCGTAGTTTGTACTCAGGGTTAATTTCTCGAAGCCACATTATCATCTTCTCTGCATGGTCATCGACATGATAAGTGGTAATTGCTATTTGAGGAGAATTTCGACGAATTTGATCTTCAGCTCCAAATAACACATCGAGGTCAGCTCCTTCAGCATCAGCTTTAATCAGGTCATTCTTATCGAGCTCGATTTCATTTTTTTGGCAATAATGATCTATTGTTGTTGCAGTGATAGCATCGCGATGTGTGGTCCCATCAATTAGATACTCCATATGTCCGGCATCAGGATTAGCCCCGGTAATCATACGTGCCTCCCCTGTTTGATTTCCTACTCCGCTTTTTTCGATATTAATTCTATTAGTTAATCCATTCGCATCTGTTCCACGTTTAAGTAATGATGCCATGTTTTCACTTGGCTCGAAACAAATCACGCGTTTAGCTAAGCCTTGACGGAGCGTGCGAAAAGCAAATAGTCCTTCACAAGCTCCGACGTCAAAAATTGTACTATTTTTTGAGAGATGTATTGGCGTTGTAGTGTAGTGATGTGGGTTGTTTGAGGAAAACTCTTGTTCGATTGAAAAGTATAAATTGTGATCTGGTTCACTTGGCCAGAAGAAAGTTATATCATGTTTAATCAATCGAACTTGCCAAGCTGTATCATTAATCTTTTTAATTTCAGCTTCACTAGCCAGTAGTTTAGTAGCGGTTTTGGTATGAAATCGAGATGGTAGAACAACTCGATTCAACTGCATTAGAGCATCCTTATAATGGAATATTCCATGTAATGTTTTTTGCCTGCGCCATTCACGCCAGCTCCGAAATATTTGTATTAGTGGGTTTTTCACGATTTAACAAATATATGAGTGTTAGAATACTGAGATTGCCTCAGTGCTCGATTGGTCATACCGTTTGCTTCCAGCGGTGGTAATTCGCTGCAAACAAATATTGTTATGTATATGCGTCTTCGTAGTTTGGTGCTCTCCGTTTACAACGCGCTTTTCGCGCGCGCTGTGGAGAAGTTATTTTTTCACCAGCTAGTAACCAAGACAAATAACTTTGGAAATAGCAATTGGCTTGGTAAGCCGATCTGGCAAAATACATTTGATTTGTGGATTGCTCAGGAAACTATCTATGAGATAAAGCCCTCACTTATTATAGAATGTGGCACAAATCGAGGAGGATCAGCTTATTTTTATGCTCAGCTTTTCGATTTGATGGGTACAGACGGTAAAGTTGTTTCTGTGGATATCGAAAAACTGCATGATTTATCACATCCTAGAGTAACCTATTTGATCGGTAGTTCTGCGTCAGAGGAAATAGCCTCAAAAATTCGTGAAATGGCTAATCAGGTTTCAGGGCCAGTGTTAGTTATATTAGATAGTGATCATTCTGAAGAGCACGTTGCAAAGGAATTAGAGCTTTATGCTCCTATGACTACTGTAGGAAGCTACTGTTTGGTTCAAGACGGAATTATCGACGAGTTGTTTATGTTTCGTAAAGGCAGGCCAGGGCCGCTTCCTGCTCTTGAAAAATATCTTTCTATGCATCCGGAATTTGAAATTGATCATGAAAGATGTGAGCGCTTTATTGTCACTCACCATCCCAAAGGCTGGCTCAAACGTATCAAATGATCGCACTTTTAGATTATGGCGCTGGAAACTTGCGTAGTGTTGAAAAAGCACTTCGATATGTTGGTTCCGATGTGGAGTTGATGCAGACGCCAGATCGAGTTAAGGATGCAGACGCTGTTGTGTTGCCTGGTGTCGGAGCATTTGATGACTGTATTAATGCCATGAGACGACAAGAATTATTTAATGCTGCAAAAGAATTTGCAAATTCTGGCCGCCCTTTTTTAGGCATTTGCGTTGGTTATCAGGCAATATTTGAACGTAGCGATGAATTCAATAGTTGCGCATCAGGCCTTGGCATATTTAAAGGAAGCGTAATCCGATTTCCTGATAGCCAAGGGCTAAAAATTCCTCAGATTGGTTGGAATCAAATCGATATTAAACAGCCGGAATGCCCTATTTATAAGGACGTTGATAGCGGTAGCCACGTTTATTTTGTGCATAGTTTTTATCCTAAGCTAGAAGATGAATCTATAGCTGCTACATATACTGATTATGGTGTGAATTTTGTCTCTTCAATATGGAAAGACAATATTTTTGCTACCCAGTTTCATCCTGAGAAAAGTCAGAGGGTTGGACTAAAAATTCTTGAGAATTTCGTTAATTTAGCAAGATAATATAATTATACGTGCGATTGGCTTAATAAATCGAAGCCAGTGAGAATATCTCTTGAGAACATGCTTAACTTTTATTAAGTTTTCCTTTATTGGCCAAGTGGTTTGGCCTAATGAATAATTTAATAAGAAAAATGGCATATTCACTTCCTGACCTACCCTATTCGCATGACGCTTTGGAACCTCATATTGATTCTCAGACCATGGAGATTCACCACGGTAAACATCATAATGCTTATATTACTAAGCTTAATGATGCTATTGCTGGAAATGCGGAATTAGAAGGTAAGTCTATAGAGGATTTAGTTTCTAGTCTGGATTCTGTTCCGGATAATATTCGTGGTGCAGTTCGTAATAACGGAGGTGGCCATGCAAACCACTCGTTGTTTTGGAGTATTATGAGCCCAGATGGAGGAGGAGAACCAGTTGGTCCGCTTGGAGATGCTATCAATACAGCATTTGGAAGTTTCGCTGATTTTCAGGCTAAGTTTGAAGCTGCTGGGGCAACCAGGTTTGGTAGTGGTTGGGCATGGCTTGTGGCAAACGAGGATGGCAGTGTTGAGGTGACTTCCTCTCCAAATCAAGATTCTCCGCTTATGGATGGCAAACAACCGATAATGGGATGCGATGTTTGGGAGCATGCTTATTATCTCCGATATCAAAATCGCCGCCCGGATTACCTTAAGGCTTTCTGGAATGTAGTGAATTGGGATGCAGTTTCAGCCAATTATGAGGCAGCAAAAGCTTAAATTTAAGATTCAAATAAAATAATTTTAGAGGCGCTCTAATGGGGCGCCTTTTTTATTATTTAATGAATACTTTTTTAACTAACGGCGATAAGTGATACTCGATCGTTTGCTTCATTACGAACAACTCCGTTTGCGCGGGGATCCAAAGTGGCTTTTCCATCTATTAAGAACTGATAACGATGATGGCCGTGGTGAAGGTCAATCTGCGTGCTCCATGCACCATCAATTTGACGTATCATAGGGTTTAAGTCTGGTTTCCAGTCATTAAAGTCTCCAATGACGCAAACTTCTTGAGCTTCTGGAGCAATGCAAAGGAAATTAACAGGTTTTGCCATTCCTTTTGCTGAGTATCTTGTATTATCTGAATCCTTGGTGTTCCCCATCTCAAAATTATTTTTAGAGACAACCTCTCAAAGGCTAATGCCTATGAAAGAGCCGGGGAAAAAAACAAAATCTAACGATGTGTGCAAGAGATTTTTACTATTATATTAAAAATGATGGTCAAACTTGACCTTCATTTTGTTGGATGAAATTTTTTAATTATTCGGTACGGCCCTTGAAGGTCAGTTCTGCTACACCGGATTTGTCGAGTTCACCTATGCCTTTTTCAACCATTTTTTCAAATTGTGCTTTTGAGGCTGCAGCCATTGGGAGGTGAAGTCCTTCAGATTGGCCAAGTGCAAGTGCTATGCCGGAATCCTTTGCAGCGTGAGCAGCAGAGAAGTAACATTCATGATCTCTATCACGCATATCTTCGCCATCGGTTTCTAGCACCCGAGAGTTAGCGCCTGTTTGTGAGAAAATCTCCATAACAGTATTAATATCAAGACCAAGTGAATCCGCTAGTCCAAGGCCTTCAGCCAATCCAGCGGTATTAATATTCATTACCATATTAACAAGAGCTTTAACTTGGGCTGCCTTACCGGAGGTTCCAACGTAACGTTTATTGACAGATAGTTTCCCAAGCAGCTCTTCTACCTTGTCATACGTAGATTTCTCGCCGCCTAGCATTAAGTAAAGAGTGCCTTCACGTGCTTGGGTAATACTAGATGCCATACAACCTTCAAGTGACTCTGCACCTGCGGCTTTAGCAAGCCCTTCAACCTCAATATGAACTGCTGGGCTTATCGTGGCACAGTTTATAAAAATGCGGCCTTCTGCACCAGTGAGCAAGCTATCTCCATCTGCAGCAAAAATCGTCTTCATTGATGCATCATCAATTACTACAGTAATAATGACCTCAGATAATTCTGTTACCTGTGCAAGTGTGCTGCAGGCTGTTGTGCCTAGTTCTTTGGATAGTTCTACGGCAGCCTCACTTCGAATATCGTAAACGGCAGATACCTCATAACCGCAATCTTTCATTCGCCTAGCCATGTTAGCTCCCATTCGGCCAACTCCCACAAATCCTACTTTTTGTGACATGATTTTGTTTTTATTATTTAGATAAGCCGGGGAGTGGTTTAGCACCCTCGGTAATCGGTTTGAAATGCATCATAGGCAAAGACACGCTTTGGGGCACGCCCTTTTTGCTGTAGACCATTATTGTTCGGAGGAAATACTTTGTGCTCTCTCCCTAGCATCTGCAAGTGCGGGAAGGAGCATTCCTGCGCCGACACTTACAGGAATGACTCCTGCCTGCATCATAACAGAATTAAGAATCCCATTTTGAGAGTGGTTTTCAACCATTATGCCATCGGCTTCCATTCGTATAACACCCAGAGTCTGTAAGTTGTAGGAGTTATCTGATTCTAGATCAAGTAAGCCTTCTGGAAGTCCACCTGCGCTCATTGCCTGTTTAATTATTGGGCTCATTGTAGAACCAATTTGCTCGCTAGCAAAAAAGAAGTGATTGGCTTTAAGTTCTAGTCCTTTACTTAATTGCTGAAATTCTTCTGTCGAACCAAGGTTCTTATTGGAGCCATTTTGTGTAGATACAATTTGCTTGGCTGAATCTTCAGTGCTAGCAATTATAAGGTAATTGCCTAATCTAAATACTGCTGGGGCGAGTGGAATTGGAATAGGTAATGGTTCGTTGACAACTAGCATCTCAATTCCAGAAACAGTTTTTTTCTCAATTTCAGGACCTGTTGTGTTTTCTAAAATATTAAACAGAAGATTACTTATTTTATCGTCTTTAACTTTAACCATTAAAGCGAATTCCATCATTGGTATTTCACCTATTGGAGGCGGAAGCTGCATCTTTTGCGAGTCGTTAAGTGTAATTAACATGCCAACCTCGCTGTCATAGGATGTAATAAGATCTGTCAGATCCATCTCTGCATTAGCCATCTCGATAGCTTGATCAAATTGTTGTTTGAGCATTGGGTTTCCAGCTGCTTTTAGTAAATCAGGAAGCCATTCTAGCAGTTCCTTTAGATTAACTTCATGAGAGAATGCTAGTGCTGTATTTTCGGGTAAAAAATTGAGCATTTCAATTTCATGAGGTTCAGAACCCAAGAGAGACCACATTTTTCCATTAGACTTTGCTGAGTCGTGGTGAATAACCATTTTGTTACGGAACATTCCAGATTCAAGCTCGATACTACTCATGCCGATACCGCTAATATCTTTGATGCCGCTTTGATCGTACATTGCTTTTCCTATATTCATTCCACTTTGTAACATGGCGGCTTCCGTAGAAGCAGCCTCTATGTTCTTTACGGCCTGAGTCCCAGTGGTTTCAGCATATTTTTCAATCGTAGCAATTACGTCTTCTGTACTGTAATAGACAAAAACGTCGCCATCGGTATCAAGTTTAGAGGTTACTTCTGCAAAACTGTTTGGGACTGCGGATTGAGGGCTTTTATTTTCAGATTTGCTTTCAATCTGTTTTTCAGATGAGTCACTACAACTGGTAAAGGCAAAAGCTATACCTGTTACAAATAGTGTTAGAATATTTCCTTTTTTCATTTTAAAATTATTTCCTGAATAATTATTANTTGCGTGAGTTTTTATACTTCTATTTGAAAGTAACATTATTATTCGAATCCACCCAGATCGTCGAACATGCCAGATTCGTTAAATTGTTGAACTGAGCTTCCGAGGATAATAGCTATACTTGCAGCAGTATGTGCGAGGTATTCCCCAGTAAGATTAACAGATGAACGAGTTTCGAGCATTATACCGTCCTTTTCAGACTTGATAAGTGATACCATTCCTTCCATTTGTTGATTGTATTTTAAATAAATATCAAAGCTGTCCTTAAGCTCTTTAGGCATTTGTCCCATGCTAAGTTCATTAAGTTTTATACTCCATTCAGTAAAGTTGGAGCTAACATAACTGATCCCATTGCTAGTGAGATCCAAACCTTCAGTTAATCTCCTAAAATCATCGTTTTCTGTGATTTGGCCTTTCCCGTTTTTTGCCTCTATGATGCTCTTGCCAAGACTGGTTGAAGAAGCTAGGACCATGTAGTCATCAACTTGAAAATAGCATGGTGATATATCCAGCCCTTCAATAGGTATAGGTAGTGGCAATGGAATCGAGTTTAAATTAACTCCCTTAAGTTTAGTTCTTTGGGGAGTTGCGAATCCTCCTTCCATGGTTTCGTTGATCATCGATATTATTTTATCTCCTCTAGTGCGTGCAATTAAGGCAAAAGCAAAGGAATTCATTTCCAAGTCCTCTTCTGCTTGAATCATGAAGCCAGGAATTTTTAATTGTTTATTGGGATCGAGAGTCATCAAGAAACCAACTTCATCATCGAACGCATTAAGTATGTCTTTAAATTCAGCTGGGGCGCTAGCCGTCACGGACTGGCCGCCAGTCACTTTTTCTGAAATACGATCGATCCAATCCATTAGAGCACTGATTCTAAGATCTGAGTGCGCTAGAAGGGCTGTTTGGGCTGGGGCTAGTTCTAATATTTCAAGAGAATGCGGTTCGCTTCCGAACATTTCCCAAATCAATCCTTCACCTTTTTTTGAATCACGGTAAATAAATGTTTTTTGGCGCCATTGATCTTTCTTAATAGCAAGGCTGCTCATNCCAACTCCTCCAATTTGACCTATGCCGCTTTCTTCATATGCCGGTTTAATAGCTTCGCTAATGCCTGAAACCATTGGACCGATGAAAGGGTTGTTAGCAAGAGGGTTAGCCGAGTCANTTGACTTTGCTATTTCGATTAGGCTATCCATCATTTGGCCCAACTGTTTCATGGTCTTGGCCGTATTAAAATAGGCCAATAGATGTCCATTCCGGTCGAGTTTTGCTGTAACCGCTTCAAAACTAGTTTTAGCTGGTTCAGCACTATTTCCTGATATTATTAATAAGCTAAAGAAAGATATGAAAAGTGGTATTATTATTTTTCTAATAGAATTCATTTTTAAGAGATTATTTTTATGTGTGAACACATTATAGATTGAGTGTTAAATGTCAATAATGNGTTATTATAAAATTAAAATAATTATATAAAATTAGTTTTTATCATATTCGAATGGGAGTCCGAATTTGGCTACTTGGCTTTTGAAAGTGTGATTCAATTCTATTTTGTTGTTTGGTGACTGGCCGAGCATCACAGGTATTTCAAACATTACCCCAGAAATCTGGCATTCTCCTTCGTCTTTACAAAAATAAGCAATTGCTTCGACTCTGACAATTCCATCTCTGGCATCCTCTTTTAGATTGATTGGAATATTTATTGTTGTGTTTTCTTTGAGTGGGCCAGCAGCTATGTCTTCATCAATGTTAATGGGTATGTCTTTATCGGCTATAACCTGCCACCGGCTACCAGCGGCTTCAGTTAGATGATGTCCCTTTGGTAGTTTTAGATTAAGTATTAATTCTCCTTGTGTGTCTTTNGTTAAATTCAACGGAGAGGTCCTTATAGATGGNGTNCCAGGAAGTTCNGCNANTCTTAAACTTCGNGGGGCTATNGGTTCCATAGGGGTAGGTACTCCAGATAAATTAAGTGTTTTAATCTCTTTTGAANTTAGGTCGATNNTACGTATAACGTGATTGTTGGTATCTGCTACATAAAGTTTGTTGGCTTTTGAATNCAGAGCAAAACCAGATGGCTCAGATAGTTGAGAATCCAATCCTTTGCCATCCTTTAGACCTGATTTTCCCGAGCCTACCCATTGTTTTACCTCTCCGGTTTTTGGGTCGAGTAGTTTGAGCCTGTGGTTATATGTATCTGCAACTATAATTTTCTCTTCTTCTTCCCACCATTGTACGCCGAGAACGTGCTGCATTTTTGCGCTCTCTCCAATTCCATCTATATCTCCAAATGCGAATAGATTACGTGGTTTAGCATCCTCTCCTCCTGCAATTGTTCGAGTTGAGCCAGAATTAAGGTTAATGGATCGAACAGTACTACTCTCACTGTCAGCGATGAATAGTTCGTTCATGCCAATTGTGAGTCCGGAAGGCTGTGCCCATGCAGCTTGAAGAGGGTCTGGGTGGTTTAGATTTTGTTCTGATCCGTTTCCGCTAAAGTTTTGGGCAGTTTTTTTCTTTAAATCATATGTCCAAATCTGATGCGTTCCAGCCATGGCAATAAAGACTTTTTCTGACTCAACATATACATCCCATGGTGTGCTGATTAATTGTTCTTTGCCTCCACGTCCTCCTTTATAATCACGTCCCTGAGTTCCGTTGCCTATGAGTGTAGTAACGATCTTGGATTTGAGGTCCACAACTCGTAGGGCATGATTCTCGGCATCTGCTACATAAAGTTTTTCTTTATGCAAAGCGAGTCCTTGAAGACGAAAAAACTGAGCTTTGTTGTAAGGCCCGTCATTAAGTCCTATTCGCCCCGTTCCTATGACTTCTACAAATTTGCCATCTAAATCTGTAACAATAATTCGGTGGTTATTAGAATCACTTATGTAGAGTCGTTTTGCCTTGGTGTCAATGGCCAGTTTGCCGGGATATCGCAATGAGGAATTAACAGTGATTTTTTCTTTTTCTGGTGACAGAGGAATTGGATCATGTCGGAATAGATTNTTTGGATAAAACTCGAGTGCTGCTGTGATACAGGCATCGATCAGCTGTTTGTTGCCTTCGCCAGACGCAAGTAGCATGAGATTCCCCTTTGGTCCAATTACGGCAAGAGAAGGCCAGCTGCGAACGCCAATTTTTCGCCACATTTGCATTTCATCATCATTTACAACTGGATGATCGATTTCATATCTCAGTACGGCTTCGCGAATATTAGCTGAGACTTTTTCATTATCGAACTTTGCTGAGTGAACCCCGACAAATGCCACTGGATATCCGGCATAACGTTTTTCTAATTCTACTAAATCTGGAAGTATATGAATACAGTTTATACAACAATATGTCCAAAAATCTAGAACTACAATTTTTCCAGATAATTGCTTGTTTAAACTAAGAGGAGCAGAGTTAAACCAATCTTTGTTATCTGGAAAATCTGGTGCCTTAAGTTTTTCTGCCTGTTGGTCCACGCGTTCAATGTGGGCCTTCAGCTGCTGAACTAACCCCGGGAATTCCTCGCTGCGCTTTGGTAAAACATCTGCTTTAACAATAGATTCTAGGATCACTGCAGAGGCAAGGATTACAATTGATTTGATAATTAGCCTGGTCAATCGAAATGCCCAATTGGGAAGATTCTTAATCACGCCCACAAGTTGCCCATCTCTTTGTGCCGTTGCAAGTGCGCTTTATTTCANAAAAATTACTGCAAAAGTCATGTTTAANGGCAAATATTCACTTAATTAAGTAAGTATATANNNACTAAAGCGAAAAAAGCCCTTGCTCAACTGTATAGTCGAACAAGGGCCAACCCGATGAAAACACACCACGCTTTCGAACGCGATTATTCTTAAGCGCGATGGTCATATATATTACGTTTCAATAGATTTAAAAATTCAATTTGATTTNTAAATAATTAGATTATCTGTTCGTTGACGTGTTCCTAGGTCCCTAATATGCTTTAACCCCAGTAATGAAATTAATCATTTTAGCTGCGGGTTATGCCACTCGTCTTTATCCTCTAACTTTAAATCGTCCAAAACCACTTTTGCCAATAGCAGGGAAACCAATGGTAGATCATGTCCTTAAAAGTTTGGCATCCATTAGNGCTATTGATCATGTCTATTTAGTTACAAATGAAAAGTTTGCAGGGCATTTTGAGGAATGGTCAATAAATCGTGATAAATCTGAATTTGATATTCCAGTAACTGTTGTTAATGATCATTCTACGGATGATTCCAANAAGCTAGGAGCGATCGGGGACCTTTCTTTAGTTATTAATAGTCAGAAAATAGATGACGACGTGATTGTGGTTGCGGGTGATAATTTATTTAGTGATGACTTNGGTGATTACGGCAGAGTTTGTGAAGAGTCGAAGACCCCAGTCCTCGGGGTCTATGACGTGGAAAATGTTAATGAGTCTGCTAAGTATGGTGTTGTTGAAATAAGCTCNGAAGGAAATATTATAACTTTCGAGGAAAAACCTGCTGAGCCTAAGTCAACGCTTATTGGNATTGCCCTGTATTATTATCCAAAGAATGTACTTTCGTTAATTGAGCAATATATTTCTGATGGCAATAATCCGGATCAGCCTGGGCGATTGATACAATGGCTTTATCCACAGATGCCTGTTCTTACATGGAGAGTTCCTGGTGCTTGGTATGATATCGGATCTAATGAAACCCTTGAGGAGGCAGATTGTATTTTTACTCAAAATCTAGCTTAAGATCATGAAAGTTATATGTTTCATATTAGCGATTATTCCCTGTGTTGTTGAGGCACAAATCTCTGAATCCAAAAAACCAAATCCGTTGGCGAGAGTTGAGGATCAATCAGGATTGCCGCGAGTGCTATTGATTGGGGATTCTATTTCAATTGGATATACTCTTCCAGTACGTGAATTGCTAAAAGGGAAAGTTAACTTGCATAGAATTCCAACTAATGGAGGGCCGACAATCAAAGGGTTGGAGCAAATTGATTCTTGGATAGGGAAGAAAAAATGGGATGTTATTCACTTTAACTGGGGGCTACATGACCTTAAGTATATGGGGCCTAATGGTGAAAACCTTTTTCCAAAAGAAAAAGGAGGTAAGGTGCAGGTTCCTCTTGTTAAATATAAAAAAAACCTAGAGCGTTTGGTTAGTCGATTAAACAAGACTGGGGCTAAACTTATATGGCGTAATACTACACCGATTCCGCCTGGGTCGAGAGGACGGTATGTTGGTGATTCTATCAGTTATAATAGTGCCGCTTCTCTNGTTATGATTCGTCACGGTATTCCAACGCATGACCTCTTTACTNTAAGTCGAGAGCGAATGAAGGAAATAATGAAACCTGCTAACGTTCATTTCACCGAGGAGGGCTCTAAAGTTCTGGCAGAGAGTGTTGCGGAGGTAATTCTTGAGGCGCTGAAATGACTTGTTTTTTGAGTGATTTGGTTAAGTAATGTTTTAAAATAAAAATTCAAAAAAAGACTGCCAACAATGACTATTAGTGCTTAAAATTTATCCATGAATCATCGGTATTATTTAGTAAGATTTTTTACGTTTTATTTTTGCTTGTCTGTTGCATTAACGGCCGCTAATTGGCCGTCTTGGCGAGGTGACTTGGCCGGTTCAGGGAAAGTCAGTGATAATTCTGTTCCTTTGAAATGGGATAGTAAAAAGAATATTCGTTGGCGAGTGCCGTTGCCAGATCGTGGAAACAGCTCACCTGTTATTTGGGGTGATAAGGTGTTCATTACACAAGCTACAGATGTTGATAAGCGTCGTTCAGTGATGTGTTTTAATAAGTTAACGGGCACTATGCTTTGGCAAAATGGAGTGATTTACGACAAGCAGGAAAAAACACATAAAACCAATCCTTATTGTTCTGGCTCTCCAGTGACCGATGGTCGAGTTGTAATCGCGAATTATGCATCTGCGGGAGTGGTTGCATATGATCTTGAAGGTGAGGAGCTCTGGCGTCGTGACCTAGGCCCGCAAATTCATGTGTGGGGAAATGGAACCTCTCCGGTTTTATATGGTGATCTGTGTATTATGTATCATGGGCCAGGTCCAAACTCTGCGCTTTACGGACTTGATAAGTTAAGTGGACGAACTCTGTGGAAACGTCCAATCGAAGAGAAGGACGACCCAAAGCGAGAAGATGGCTTTCGTGGTGGTAATAATGGAATTGTTGGNGCTTTCACTACTCCTATTGTGATTAAAGTTAAATCTCGCCCTGAGATTATTATAAGCGGTGCAAATTCTTTGCAGGCTTTTAGCCCNGAAGGAGGTAAAGAATTGTGGCATTGTTTTGGGTTGAATCCTCTAGTTTATACTTCGCCAGTTTATGATGAAAACGTGGTTCTTTCCATGGGGGGCTATTTTGGGGCTTCTATTGCAGTTAAAGCAGGAGGGGAGGGTGATGTTACCTCCGAGCGTCTATGGCTTGACCCTAGGTCAAAAAAGAATCGCTTAGGAACTCCAGTTATTCTTAATGGTTATGCATATTTCGTGAACATGTCCGGCTTCGCTGAATGCGTAGATATGAAGACAGGTAAAATTATTTTTGAGGAGCGTTTGCCTTCCACCGGTAATAATGCCGCTTCTTGGGCTTCGCCAATTCTTGTTGCTGATCAAGTTTTTGTGACTAATCAATCTGGAGATACAAATGTTTTTCGGGCTGCTCCAAAGTTTGAGTTGATAGCGACTAATTCAGTTGGAGAATACTCTAATTCGACCTTGGCCGTTTCGGATGGGGCTATTTATCTCCGAACGCACAAAAGTCTCTGGTGTATTGCAAAGTGATTATAGTGCCTCTTTATTTAGTCTGTTAGAGACGCAGTCTTGAAAATATGTCTTTATAAGGGCTATAACGGGTTATGGACTTATATGTTCTTGCTGTGGAATCGACTGATGCTCTGACAGCATGGGAATTATTGCGTCAGGGCGGTCCGATGGTTTGGGTGCTTTTGCTTGTCTCGGCGTTTGGTGTCACTGCTTTTTTAGAGCGATTACTTTATTATCACCGTGCTCAGATCAATGCCTCTGAATTTATGGCAGGTGTTCGAACTGTCTTGAAGAATGACAATGTAGTTGAGGCGGTAGCTATTTGTGATGCAACTCCTGGGCCTGTTGCTCGTATGGCCAAGTTAGGGATTCTTAACCGTGAACAAACACACGATCGTCTTAAGGAACTTTTGGATGATCACAGTCGAGCTGAGGTGCCTCGGTTAGAAAAGCGTTTGAATATGCTTGGTACTATTGCTCAAATTGCACCATTGCTGGGTTTGCTTGGTACAGTTCTAGGATTTATTCAGATTTTTCAAGGAGTTTGGCTTAAGGGTAATTGGGTGTTGGCTAATGATTTAGCTGGTGGGATTTGGCAAGGCTTGGTCTGCATGGCCTTAGGTTTGGCGATTGCTATACCTTGTACAATAGCATTTAATTATCTTGTGGGTCGTAAGGATGACATTGCCTTGGATATTGAAAAATCAAATGCTGAATTACTTAATATTTTGGCATTTGAATTAGCTTCATTGAATATCAATTTAGGTCCGAAGGTTAATCAAGATGTTAATAATGATATAGGACAGAGGTCGGTAGATCAGTGAAGTATACCGGTAAAATAAAGCCTCTTCATAGTGGATTAAACGCTGCTCCATTCATTGGTGTTTTGTTTTTGATGGTGCCAATGTTGCTGTTTCATACCTCTATTGTATTTAAGCCGGGTGTGGAAGTTAGTTTATCATTACCGATTTCCGATCAAAAAACCGAAGTTGGAGACCCTTCGCTTTCAGTTGCTGTAGATGCTGAAAATATACTCTATTTTCGTAACCGTCAGGTTTTGGGTCAGGTATATTCTCTTACTGTTGGGGAAGAAGAAGAGGGGATGCCGCTAGTTGACTTAGTGATTAACAGAGTTGAAGAACTTGATCGAAATTTGGTTTTTCGTTCAGTGGAAGAAAGGCGAATACTTTTAAATGGCAAGTTGGCTCAACCGGAAGCGCAACTAAAGAGGGGTCAGCAGATTGAATTAGATGTACCCGCCACTGAGTTGCTTCGTCGTCGAATTGAGAAGGCAATAGAGAAAGGAGATCTTATGCTTAAAGAGCAAGACGAAAATCTTGGGCTTAAGCCAGAAAGTATTTCTTTATTGATTCAAGCCGATCAGGCAGTGCGGCATGATATGATAATTAAATTGTGCAATATGGCAGGTGAAGTTGGTTTTGGTAAGGTTATGCTTGCCACNCGTCCAAATGATTTTTCTAGACCACCTGAGTTAGAGAAATGAAGGAAATATGGCTAATTCAGTAAGAACTAAATCTTCACTTAATGGTTCTTCTGGCCGGGTAATGGCTTTTTGCATATTTATCATATTTTTTATCCAAGTTTTTTTACTGTCTTGGCTTGGTGGTAACAAACTTCCGTTTAAACGTTCCGGTTTTTCACCGGAGTTACAAATTTTGCCAGAAATTCAATTTGTNCCAGATTATGGTTTTGGTGGAGCTTTTAGTGACCCCATGTTGTTTACTAAGCCTAACAGGAGAGGGTTTTCCGGAGATGCATGGCGTGAATTTCCAAAAGTTGAACACCAATTAATTGATTGGAATGAGCCTGGAAGGNCATTGCTNAATGANCCAGAAATGCTTGGNNTTAGTTTTCGTAANGCGNTGCCTGATCATCTGCCTTTTGTAGTAGATATTCCCCTTAAGCGTGAAGCTAAGCCCCTTAGTTTAGAGATTCCGCCTTTAGCTTTTAGAAAGACGTCTGAACTTGAGATTAAAGGAAATTTAGGAAAACGGTTGTTAGTTCGAATGGTTACTTTGCCTAGTCTGTCTCATGGAAAAGCAATACAGAGAACTCAAGTTCGGATTGGAGTGAATACTGATGGTTATGTTGTATCTGCCATTGTTCAGAGAGATTTGCAGAGACCTGATTCACTACAGGCGGAAGCCGATCAGCGAGCTTTAGATTTGATTAAAGGTATTAGATTTGAACCAAAATCGAATATATTAAATCAACAAATGCAAACCGGTAATAGTTTAGAGTGGGGAGAAGCTATATTTCATTGGCAGCCGAGTGCACAAAATAATTCACCCTCAGTAAACCCTGTTGTGCCAGTGCCTGTAATAAAAGAAATGTAATGGATCCTGGTCAAATCATCTTTCTTTGTTTTGCTGTAGTGGCAGGGATTTTAGTTGTCTTAGTTTCTTTATATGAGTTCCGGCGTAAAAGGTTTGAACCTGAACCTACAGAAGATCGGCTGTTTCGTTGTAAAGATTGTCGTTACGTGTACACCGATGACCGAGATGTGGATCAGTCTCGCTGCCCGCATTGCGGAAGATTTAATTCACCCTTTGTTTTTTAGTAGGTCTGAGGTTATCTCTCGTAGATGACCATTGCTCCATAATCGTCCAAATACTTTTGTGTGGCAGGGTCGTAGTGGGCGTAGTTGACAGGATGTACGCTAAGTATTTGCTCTCTTTTAAGTTTGCTGAGAAATTCATTTAGTGCTTCATCGAACTTATCTTGGCCTAATTCTATGCAGTCTCCACGCTTTATTGTTTTAGCGCATATTCGGCCATCACCTTCAATAGATTCTTCTTCAATCGCTTTATTGTCTTTTTTGCTTTTTACTAAAATCTCTTGTTGGCCTTCATGAATCGGCACGGAGTATTTTTTTGCATCAGGTTCAGTCTGCTCAGAGCTCTTTTTTTGAGTTTCTGTTACTTCCGCATTTTGTTCTCCAGGAGAGGGTATCTCAATAGCTTTAGAACAGGTTGGGCAGTCTATCTGCTCTCCAGATTGTGTTTCATCAATGGTCAGATTTTGACCACAATGCGGACAGTCGAAATTAAGGTCTGCCATGGNTTTGGAGGGTAAAAGGGTTNCTTAACAAATTCATTTTGCTGAGCTATTCATAATAAAGCGAGCTCAAATAATTGTTTTTTCGTTGCTTNAGATCNTTAAGAGNGTCAATTTANCNCNAGTTAANCTGNATTAAAATTCGATAATAAAATAAGACTATGAAATNTGATTTGAAAGGANCAGCAAGTCGGCAAATTGCTATCAGGCAAGGCTTTACATTAATTGAATTATTAGTAGTTATAGCAATTATTGCCATTCTTGCATCAATGCTATTGCCTGCTCTATCTAAAGCAAAGGCTAAGGGGCAGCAGATTTTTTGTATGAATAGTGAAAATCAAATGGGTAAAGCATTAACCATGTATGTCGGAGATAATGCATATTATCCAGGTCATTGGGATCAGCGTNCTGGTATCGGTAAGTCTAAATATTATGATGGTTATGCTAATAATGCTGTATCTTGGCCAGGTCGCCTTTATTACTATGCTCCAAATACGGAAATGTTTTATTGCCCGGCAAAAAAAGGAAAGGGAGCAGAANGATTTAAGTGGAAAGATTATTCCGGAAAAGATCCAACAAAAAAGCACCGTGCATTCCCTTTCAATCTGTATCCAGGTAACGGATCATTTTTTACTTATGGCTATAACGATTGGGGTGTTCGAGAGTTTGTTACAGTTAACGGAAGAACTATGGGNCTTGGGGGTGATATTAAAAGTGAGAAGGATTTGATTCCAGAGAGTCATATTCGTAATCCCTCTGATATGGTATGTATCTCAGATACGCAAGCTGATGGAAACTGGGATTGTGCGGTTGATCCATGTGATCCCGGTAGTTTCAAAAGCCCTGCAAGAGAATGGCCTAGTAAGCGTCATAGCGCTGGTTCAAATATTCTTTTAGCAGATGGGCATGCTGAATATCATAAAATGATGGATCTTGTTGGAAGAAAGGAAAACGGAGCTTTTAAAGATAATGCTGCAACTATGTTGATGCGATGGAATAATGATAATCAGCCTCACCGTGAATGGTGGTAATACATGACTGAAAAGCAAAAGATTATTTTGTCAGTCGTTGCCATTCTTGCAGCGGGTGGTTTTTTGGTCTCCTATATTTTNTCGCCTAGCGATAGTGAAGATTTTCCAGATGGAGGCACATGGTATAAGTGTACTGCTTGCCAGCAAATGCAGAATATTGACCCTGAGGAAGTAGGTGTTTTTTATGAAGAAAACCCTAATATGGTGGGCAGGCCAATGCAGTGTCCTAAGTGTAAAAAAGGAAGTTTAATTGACGGTAAGAAGTGTCCTGTTAAAGGTTGTTTTTATACGCAAGCTGCTCAGAAAAGTGATGGATCAGCTGTATGTCCTGTTTGCAACTCCGCCCTTTGACTTAAAGGCTTAATTTTTTAATGAAAATCATCAGTCATTTAGCGAGGAAAGCCTTTACGCTTATAGAACTTTTAGTAGTTATAGCTATAATAGCCATTCTTGCAGGATTATTATTGCCAGCCCTTTCCAAGGCGAAAGGTAAAGCACAAGGAATTAAGTGCCTTAATAATACTAAGCAGCTTTCACTTTGTTGGGTTATGTATGCTGGAGATAATGATGATAGCCTAGTGAAGAACTCTATTCAGGGAGGGAATCGAGAATCGTGGATCGATCCATCCTTCAATATGCGCAATGCAACACACGCTCGGGACTTTCGGCATCTTCGTCAGGGAAAGTTATTCAAGTATAACGAATCTTTAGAGATTTATAAATGTCCCTCTCAGCCTCGATTTGGAAAGGGAAGTGGAAGTTATTTGCCAGTTAGAAGTTATTCGATGAATGGACATATAGGCGGGGTTTTTTCTGAAATAGGCTGGGTGCAAGGCTCTAAATATCCACCTAGAGTTAAGATGGCTGATATTATAAGTCCTCCACCATCTCAATCTTTTGTGTTTTTAGATGAACATGAAAAAACGATCGACGATTCTTTTTTTGCAATTCCTGTTTATGCCGCGAAACATTGGCAAAATTCGGCGGCTTATTGGCATAACGGTGGCGGAACATTTGGTTTTGCGGATGGTCATTCAGAGGGTCACAAGTGGGTGCATGAGAAAACCCGTTCATCTAATCGAGGTTATAACTTTGCGCCTACAACGGGCGGGGATAAAGATCTACTTTGGATTAAAGAGCGTATTCTAATTGACCCTAATAAAGCGATTCCACACTGAGGGACAAACTTCGCCCTCGACACATCCACTGTTGGTGTTGACCATTTCCACATGGATAAGATTCAGTCTGTAAGGCTTAGCAGAGAGTGTGAAGTGGTTCAAATCCCTTCCGGACAACGTATGATGATGGGGGCAGACACCCCAGTTGATATTACGCAGTCTTTAGGTGGAGCTTATACTGTGCGCTCGCCTCAAGGCTTATTTAGGATTGATGCTAAAGATGCAGATGCTTTGGGGTTCGAGGTTCCCGAATCAGCCCTTTCTCGTGAGTCTGGAGAGCCTGCTACAGAGCAGGAGGTTTGGGACAGCTTGAAGCAGGTATACGACCCAGAAATTCCGGTTAATATCGTTGATTTGGGTTTGGTTTATGATTTAGTAATCGATCAACTACCGGATGATAGCGGTAGGAAGGTGCAAATGAAAATGACCCTCACTGCTCCAGGTTGTGGAATGGGACCTGCAATTGCAGCTGATGCACAAAATCGTATGCTAGCTCTTCCTGGAATCGATGATGCTAGTGTTGAGGTTGTTTGGGATCCGCCATGGCACCAATCAATGATCACTGAAGACGGTAAAAAGATTCTTGGGATTGCCTGATATTTTGTTTCAAAATAAGAAANTTTTTTTTCNTGGTTTGTTAAAATCTTGGTTAGGTATCTTGCTNTTNTTCATTTTAGTTAAAGAGCTGGTTTCAGCTCCATTGGTTACTGAAATGCAACCGCGTCATGGCCGGCCAGGAACCCGTGTGGTTTTCACAGGACAGGACTTAGGATCAGTAAGTNCTGTAAAGTTTGGTGAGGCTTATGCCGACTGGGAGCCTGTGGGTGTAGTTGATGATGAGGGGNANAAATATATATTCGAGATTCATGCTACCGTTCCTAATAATGCGACAACTGCTCGACCAGTTTTAAAGACTTCTTTTGGTGATATCACAATGCCAATGTCGTTTGTTGTAGCACCAAGAATTATTGGGTTTCATCCAAGTAGAGGTAGATCTGGTATGTTTGTGACCATTGAGGGTGAAAATTTTAATGGAGTCACAAGTGTGATGTTTGGGGAACGTCCTGCACAATTTAGCGTGACGGCTTCGACCCAGATTCGAGCAGTAGTCCCTACCGGTATTTTGGATTCAAAGATTACGGTATCGAATGAAGAGCCCGCAACCAGCACAAATTTATTTAAATTGGTTGGTCCTGCGCCTGTCATTGATCAACTTGATGCTTGGGTCGGGGCTCCTGGAGAAACTGTAGTAATTAGAGGCATAAACTTTGTTGGGGTAAAAAATGTTTGGTTTGGGGATGTTGAGGCATCATTCACTGTGGTAGCTGAAACCCAAATAAGCGCATTAGTGCCAATTGGTTCAAGTGGTTCGGTTGCCGTGGCTTCCGAATTTGGGAAAGCGGAGACGAAGGGGATATTTCATATCACTCGTGCTCCAGTTATTATCGATATGTTTCCTTATGTTGTGGCCCCAGGTGGGCGTGTGCAATTACAAGGAGTGAACTTTAATCAGATTCAATCAGTTCAAATTGGTGATGTTCAGATAGCAGGTCAGAGTACGCCATCTGCAAAACAATTAAATTTTACTGTGCCTCCGAATGCAAAAACCGGGAGGGTAATGGTGACAAATAAATTTGGGGAAAGTTACAGTAATGATGTGCTAACCATTACTAAAGCGCCCGTGATAGATTCATTTGAACCATATATTGTTCAGAAAGGAAAGTGGGTGACAATACGNGGATCTAACTTTACCGGGGTTTCTCAAGTATTGATTGGACAGATGGCAGTGCGATTTACAGTGACTGCAGCAACTCAGATTCGCGTGGATCTTCCTTTGAATGCAAAAACAGGGAGTCTTACTGTGAAGAATACGTTTGGTTCTAATACAGCTTCGGAACCATTGATTATTATAGATAGTAGTCCATATGCAATAGGAATAGAACCTAATCGAGGAGTAGCGGGAACCAAGATCAAAGTATACGGGAGGAATTTAGATCAGACGATAGGTGTTGAGTTTGCAGATGGAGAGGTTGCTGATTTTACAGTTCCAGCATCCACTCAGCTTAATGTTGTTGTGCCAAGAAATGCTCAAACAGGATCAATAAAATTGATAAGTAAAATGGAAGAACACAATACTAAAGAAGTGTTTTTCATGCCGCCCCGCTTAACCACACCTAATCAACTGGCTGCTAAACCGGGTGAAGTTGTTAAATTTAATGGTTCAAATTTTAATGGCTTAACATCCTTGATTATAGGTTCTAAATCGGTGCCATTTGAAGTGATTAGAAATGATCAAATCCAGTTTAAAGTTGGCGATGATTGGTTGGGAGGTGGAATCGAGCTAGTTGCTCCNGGCGGAAGCCTTATCAGTACTAATTCATTTNCAGTATTACCTAGGATTGACTCGTTCGAGCCGACTATCGGACCGGCGGGTACATTGGTAGAGATTAAAGGTAGTGGTTTTCATGATGCTCAAATTTTAAAATTTGGTGGAGGAGTGAGTGAATTTGAACGTCAGTCAGTTACCCGACTTTTNGCGCGGGTGCCCTTAAATGCTTCGACTGGATTGATTTCCATTATAACGACTTCAGGTGAGACGCGTAGTGAAGCAGTGTTTACGNCGACTGCTCCAGGCGATTTGCAAATGAAATCGNTATTAACTAAGCGCGACTATCGACCAGGCCAGTTGGTGGACATAAGTAATCAACTGCAATTTTTTGGCCCAACACTTGCAACTCAGGTAGTGGTAACAAATAAGTTGCCGGTTGGAGTGAGGCTGATTGAGGCGNAGCCTAAGCCTACACGGATATTGCTTGATGGTCGNACACTTGTTTACGAGCTTGGTCAGGTTGGTCCTGGTTCAGAGATGGAGTTACGTATCAAGTTGTTGCCGTTATCGAAAGGTGAATTTATTAACACGACACNTGCTTCAGCGTTTGAGGGAGATGTGGTGCCGAGNAACAATGGCGTTGCTAATAATTTTTTTGTTTATGAGGAAAGTGACATTCGATTGGCTATTACTTCAGATGCCTTTGGGCGAACTTTTACATTGAGTTGGACTGATTTAGGATTGCCGCTAAAAGTAGAAACGTGTTCCTTTATGCCNGGTTCTAATTGGAGGGGGTTNCCATTTGAACCATGGACTGTTGGTGATCGTACCTTTGTGACATTGGAAAAGTTTGGANCTCAATCGTATTTCAGATTAAGNTTAGATAAGGACTTTAATCAATAATTAGTGAGTTTTTGGTTTAAGANCTCGATGACATTTTCGACTGATAGTTTTTTCAGCTCACTATCAGGTGCTTCAAGGACATTATGTAATTGNCCCCATGGTCCGTAGCGTTTCGGATTAGTTGGNCCAAATAGAGCTATAACTTCTTTGTGTAAAGCTGCAGCCAAGTGCATTGGACCGCTGTCATTCGCTAAGATTAAATCTGAAGACTCAATTAGTGAGGGGAGTTCGTTGATGTTGGTACAGCCGGACAGATTAAGAAATTGACCGGAGGCTTCAAAACCCCCGATTTGAAATTCTGGATTAATGGATTTTGTGCTAACCCAAACAATCTGGAGATTGGTGAGTTTTTTTAAGAGCTCGTCAGTTAGTTTTTGAAAAAAAGGCCACTCCTTTTCTTTGCGCCTGCTTTCTGGGAAAATCATTAACCGCTTAGGTTTCTGTTTGTTCATGGCTTTTCTATTTGCTTCACTTAGAGNCGTTTTAAATTTAAGTGGAGGTAGTAGGTTNTTTGTTTCTTGCCCAAAGAGCTGTTTGAACTCCATTAGAATATCCAGAGCATGAGATTCGGATCCGGAAGCGGGTAGAGGAACTTTAATTGGGTAAAACAAACCGGCAAACTCACGGGCATCACTTCGTCCGGCTTTGTTTATCCCACGTGAGCATTTACAGATTATACCACTGCGNAAAAGACCTTGAAGATCCAGTATCCAGTCGAAAGATGTTTGACGAATTTCNCTAATAAGTTTTACGAAGGCGCTTAAGTGAGCTTTTCGATGAAAAACGTAAGTATGATTAACCGTGTTACACGACTGAACCAATGGTGCAAATAACTCTCTCGACACCCAGTTGATCCTTACGTTATCAATGCTGTGCCGTAGNGATTCTGCGAACTGTAGACCGTGAACAATATCCCCNAGAGAGGAAGGCTTAATGATTAATATTTTCACGACGAAAGTTGTTGGTTATCAATAATAANTGATGGGGTTAGACTCAAAAAAAACATTCAAGAGAATTTGCATAAGGATGCCAAATTGGCTTGGTGATTTTGTTATGGCATTGCCTCTTTTAAGGTCTATAAAAGAAAANCATCCAAAGACCCAATTGACGCTTATTGCCAAGCCACAATTCAAGGATTTAATTCAACTTTTTCCTGTTGCTGATGAATTCTTTGCACTGTCCAGTGGTTCTTTTAGTTGTTTTCGAGAACTGTATACTATGGGTAAGGATGAAAAGCCTGATTGTCATGTATTGTTCACTAACTCAGTTAGAGGTGATCTCGAGGCTTGGTTTGTGGGGGCTGATAAGCGAATAGGATTGGAGTATCCAGGTAGGTTTCGGCCNNTNTTNACTGATGTGTTCCAGCTNNATTTTCTTNAGANTAAGCTAAATGAAATACATCAAACTAAACTTTTAGAGAGTTTTTTAAAATCGTTTGGATTGGTTAATTCCATAAATTTATCNCCATTTAAATTGGAAGGAGNAAAGCGAATTTCAAATAGGATAGGAATTGTTGCGGGTTCATCTAATAATCCACAAAAATGTTGGGCGGTTGAAAAATGGTGCGAATTGATAATTAGATTATCACAGCAAATTCCTAATTCGGAATTTATTCTGTTTGGCACGGCAAACGATTGTAAGATTTCGGAGGCAGTTGCGAGAGGGTGTGGGGTTCCTNTATTGGACNTCACCGGTAAAACAAATATGACGGAATTATGCCAAGAATTTTCTGCCTGCCATTTAGTGGTTGGAAACGATACNGGTGGAATGCATCTTGCCAATGCNGTTGGTACTCCAGTTGCGGTTTTATTTGGGCCAACTAATTTATTGGTTACTGGTCCTTTTTTTGCAGGTCCCAAATTATTTCTTCAGCCCGANGGTTGTCCGAAAGAAGGTGGTAGTCCTATTCATTTACTTGATTCAAATGAAGTAAGTAATCGGTTGATTAATTTTTTAGAGAGTGATTTGATNAGNGAAAGCTGGNAAAATGTGGATTAAATTAGATCCAGAATTAGCTCGATATTATTCAGAAGAATCAGCTTTTGATAAGTTGATGGANAGTGANGGNGAAAAATTTCGTCATATTAAAACCCGTCGAACAATAAAGTTTGAGAAAGGTGGTAAAAATTACTTCATAAAAATCCACCGAGCTTGCGGTTGGCGTGAGGTNTTGAAAAACTGGTTTGCTTTTAAATGCCCTGTCACAAGTGCGCGATTGGAGTGGGAGGCAATTGATAGGTTGAACTCTTTAAATGTTTCTACGCTTAGTGTTGTAGGTCGTGGAATTCGAGGGAAGGCTCCAGCAAATCAAGAATCGTTTGTTATTACTAAGGCTTTGGAAGGAATGATTTCGCTCGAACAATTAACCCAAAGTTGGGGTGGGCTNGCNAATCGTAAACGTGTTTATCTTAAGCGAGAGTTAATTCGCCAGGTGGCAAATATTGCGAAAACNATCCATTGTAANGGTTTGAACCATCGGGATTTTTATCTTTGTCATTTTCTTGTTAAGGATAGGCAGTGGGACCAATGGGANCCTGAGGATTCTTTAACTCTTCATTTAATCGATCTTCANCGNATGCAGCAAAGGGCAACAGTCCCGAACAGNTGGTGGATAAAAGATTTAGCTGGTTTGTTGTTTTCCTCTCTAGATTGCAACCTGACTAGAAATGACNTATTAAGATTTTCCAAGGTTTATTGGGATTGTTCTTTGCATGATTTATTCNGANATAGGCTAGNTGTTTTATGGAAGATNTATCGCAANGCTAGACGGCTTTATTCTTCCATTCATGGCAAGGATGCTCCGCAATCTTTAGGGTTTAGTTAACTTAGTTCTCTATGAATAAAAAATGGGAACTTTCTGATAATGTTGATCATGATTTGATGGAATCTCTTCTATTAGAGGAAGGGAANGTTATCAAAAAGTCCCCAGCGAAATTAGTGACTTTTCATAAAACCAGTGATGGAGATTTCTATGTGAAAAGGTCAAAGCATAAGTCTTTCTTTTTTCGGCCTCAAAAGTATTTTTTTAAGGATTGCCCTTCACGTTGGGAATGGAATGTTGCGCGTACTGCTCAATCCCTAGGTGTTCCTGTTGTAGATCATCTAGCTGTCTGTGAAATCTGGTCTTCTAATGGTTTGCAGGAGGATATTCTGATNACTCGGGCGTTTGATGGTAAGCCNCTTCATATTACAGACAATGTTAATTCACATGATGTGGTGGACTTTATCAAGATGTGCCATGATAAAGGTATGGTTCATGGAGATTTACATCCTGCAAATATATTAATTCATTCTTCTNCTGGAGAATTGCGNCTGGCAGATCTTAAAGGGGTGAGATTTNTAGAATATCCTAACCAAGAAAAACAGCGAGAAGACATCGCATATTTGAATATTCATTTTCCAATGCCTCTGTCGACTGAACTNCTTGAGTTAAGTGACACTATAAGGCGTAAAAAGATGGCAGCGCGTTATCGTCGTTGCCTTAAAGATAATCGAGAGTTTGGCCCACAGATACATGGACGCTATAAATGGTGGNTTCGCAAGCCGATGATGAATAATGAACTTGATCAAGTATTNGCGATGCCTGATGCGGTTTTAGCTGGNGANTCGCTGCTTAAAGCCGGTCGNNCTTCTACAGTTGGTCAGTCNGGTGNTTGGGTTGTCAAGCGATACAATTTTAAGAAACCATTAAATCTAATAAAGGANTTNTTTAGATCNACCAAAGCTAAACGGGCATTTCAGTTGGGGTATCATCTTGAGTTAGTCGGAATCTTAACGCCCAAAGTAGCCGCAGTTGCAGAGCANCGTTCGCTTGGCTTGGTTTTAAGAAGCTATTTGGTAATGGAGAAAATAGATGAAGCAAAAGATCTAGCTGATATAAATTATGATGACACTAGGCTAATAAAAAGTTTAGCAGAGCTTNTAGGGAANATGCATGCTGAAGGATTTGTGCATCGAGACCTAAAAGCTTCTAATATTTTGGTGGGTTCTAATGGTAAGCCTCATTTGATTGATTTGGATGGGCTTTCATATTTNGGAAAGGTTTCGGCTAATGCAGCAGCCTCTAATCTTAAGCGGCTAGAACGAGGGTTGTTAGGTAAACCGATCTTTAATAGGCGAAACTGGATNTCTTTTCTTAGAGTTTATTGCCAAGTTACTGGTTTTCGCTTGATGGAGTTGAGAGTGTAATTGAATTGGTCCACTTTATATTGGATTGCAGTTAGGTGATTTTATNCTTGGTGTGAGAGTATGNTGTTTCTAGATTTGTTTTATGCAGGAAGGAATNCCAACGCGCTCGGTTACGCATCGTCTTGAGGTGATNGCAGATTTAGTTAAAGGCAAGGAAGTGCTAGACTTGGGAGTTGTGGACGCTCGTGTTTCCAGAGGGAATGCTGAGCAACGATTTGATCGTTCNGGTAAGATCCTTTTTTTTCAGTTAGCAGAGATTAANCCTAATATTGTTGGTTTGGATTTNGATGNAGAGGGTGTTGAGGCTCTCAAGAAACGTGGTTACAATGCGGTATGTGGAGATGTTCATAAGGTGGATCTAGATAGGAAATTTGATACTATTATCGCTGGTGAGATTATTGAACATTTGGATAATCCTGGGCAGTTTCTGCGTAATATGTTTCGCCATCTGAAGNCAGGTGGTCGGCTTGTAGTTAGTACTCCTAATCCATTTTATGCAAAGCAGAGGGGNAAGATATGGCGTCGNGGGTTGCCTCAGGTGCATGAGGAACACACATGCTGGTTTGATCCAATAACACTAAATCATCTTTTGAATAGATCTGGTTTTACGACTTTAGAATCTTATTGGATCAATCCTTCAGATAAGTTTTTCAAGACATGGCCTCGTAAATTTCGTGGCTATTTCTCTCACTCTTTNATGTTGATTGCTACTCATAGTCAAAGTGAATCATGATTTTTTTCAGTAACAAATTTTTCGATCAATTTATAGGCTGTGTCATGGCATGAATACAGATCCTCTGTAGCTGCATAATTAAGGCCTTTCTCACTCCAATTAGAGAGGTGTGTTGAATCAACCATCTCTTGTAGCAATCCGTTAAATTTTTTCTGCGCAAAAGGTGATGGTATGATCTTGCCGGATTTTGCTTTTTCAACGTGGAATGCGTATCCGCAAACAGCGCTAACTAGAAGAGGTAATCCGTTGCCCATCGCTTCTAGTAAAACTGTTCCTGTGTTTTCATTTCGCGCTGGATGGATGAGTAAATTTGCGGCGAGCATCCATTCTGGGACATCATTTCTTCCACCCAGAAAATGTACGTGCTCTAAAACATTAAGCGATTTAGCTAGATGTTTATACTTTTTAGCCTTTCCGTGACCAAGGATAACCAAATGTATTTTCCTTTCTTTAATTAAAGAAATTGCGGCCAATCCTTTAATCGCTCTGTCTACTCCCTTGGTGTGATAGCTTGAACCGACCATAAGCAATATTGTTGAGGATGTGCTTAAGCTAAGCTCTTTTCTTTTAGTATTATGAGCGTTCAGTTTGTCTTCATTCGTGAATTGTCGTTTATCAATATTTGGAGGTAGTAAATGGAAGCGTTCTTTTTCAGTTTTATAAAATTTTTGATATAAGGGAATTTCTCGATCGGTGATTAGCAGGATTTGGGTTTTTTGACCTTTTTCGAATACTGCCTTTTCCCAATTGCTATAAAGTCGATAGCGTTTGGTTAGTCTGCTAAGCCATTTATTAGCTGATTGGAATTTTGCTTTGAAACAGGGGTCGGAGGCGAAGTATAAATCTAGCCTTGGCATTTTGTTAAATGCTATGACCCCGTCAAAAGAGCCTTTATCTATTTCTTTGATAAGGTCTTTGATATAGTTTTGGTTTCGACTGGCATTGGTCCATCCCTTACATCCAAGCGTTATAATTTTAATTTCTTTTGGTTTGGGGCCGTCCCAAGTGCGAGTATATAAAGTCACCTTATGACCTGATTCTGCGCATTTTTGAGCAATTCTAAGGCAGTTTCGCTGTTGTCCTCCATGTGGGAAATAGTTAAAGAGGGAAAACAGTAGGTTCATTTTTCAACAACTAAAGGTGTTCTTGTTAATATATTGGGCGAATCTTAAGACCCCCGTTCGGTTCGCAAATTAAGAGCATGTTGCTATCGTTGCAATGCCTGATTAGCGGATTGCTGGTGTTTTAAGGGGTGATTTTAGTTGGTTTTATTGTTTAATCATTCAGTAAAAATGGAGAGAAAAGTTAAAAAAGAGAGTTGCAAAGGGGAGGGCAAGCGAATACTGTCCGCGGCCCCATTTCGGGGTGATCTCGGTTTTGTGTAGGGAAAAATTTGAAAAAACCTAGAAAAATTGATGTTTTTTAGAACATGGTAAAATTACGTTTAAGACGGGTTGGAAATCGCAATCGTCCAGTTTATCGCGTTGTTGTGGCGGATCAACGTCTACCTCGCGATGGCAGGTTTATTGAGGAGATTGGAACATATAATCCGCTGCAGAAGGATAATAACTTTAGATTGGACTTGGACCGGGTCGACTACTGGCTTGGTGTGGGAGCTCAAGCATCCGATACTGTAGCATCATTTATTAAGAAGGCGCGCAAAGCGGCGGATGAGTCTCCTGCTGAGGCGAATTCAGAGGGCTCTACGGTTACTGAAGAA
>PAOJ01000035.1 GCA_002708005.1 Verrucomicrobiales bacterium
TGAGCTATCTTCATAAGTTCATATAATCTGCGCAGTTTGAAAAAGGAAATGAAACAAATACTAATTTCTCTTATTACAGTTACGACTTTCATGCTTAATGGATGCAGTAGTACAGATAAGATAGATGTACAAGTGTCAGGTGCAGATAATGAAAAATTGGTTCCGAATAGTGGCTCTAGTAGTTTTAGGGCCGAGCCCGAGCAGGTTAAACAAAATTCTTTTCGTTTAGACTATTTACACTATCGACCAGTTCAATATGAAAAACAATTTGTTCAAGAAATGGAAAACGTGCATCCAAATAAAGGAGGGTTAATATATGCTTATTATACAAATATTTCGAATGAACCAATTTCATTAGCTCACTGGCGCTGGAATGATTTTGATGAATCAGTTTGGAGATTGGACAATCTAATTTGTTGGGACAGACATTATGAAAGTAAAATCAATCCAGGACAAACTTCAGTACTAGAGATTAATGCAATATCAAATAATTTTGCTGAAAACAGGGATTATAAATTTGAAATAATTAGTAAAAACACTTGGGAATCAGTCTTTATCCAATCTGGCAAACTGATTGAAGATCAAATTTCAATACCACTTATTAGATTTAAAAAAGGGTTAATGAGTGTTGAAATTCATATTCGAAATAAAGGTGACAAAAGTGTTATAATTGATGAAATTGAAATTATGGGAAAACAAGTAATTTCATCAAAGCTAGTCGGCAAAACTTTAAAACCGAATGGTCATGCTATTGGGAGAGTTGATTTGAAAACAGCTTTTAAAGAGTCAGAGCTTGCCATAGTAAAAGTGAATATTATTGAAAAAGGCGAAATCCGTTCAGTGATGGCTCACCGTCGAGCGTTTGCTGATTATTTTCCAATCGGAACTTGGGGTGCTACTCAAACAGACTATTTGTTACAGAGGCAGCATCATATAGATACTTGCGTTAAGGGTAGCGACCTAAAATCTAATTTCTATAAAAAGGAAGCTAAAAAGTTTGGTTATAAATCTCTAGCTACTGTAAATTATAATGATACACATAGCCTAAGAAATAATGGGGGAAATCAAGCAATTGCGTGTTTGCAATTGTCAGATGAACCAGACTGGGTAACGCATCCACAACAGGTTCTTCTGCAAGATAGTATTGCAAGACATGCTTATCCTCATGCTCCAACAATGACTACTCTTTGCAGGAATGTAACTTTTTTTGAATACGCACCAATTGTTGATTTGCCGTGTATGGATCATTATTGCGTTACAGCTCCTTCTACTAGCAAATGGCCTACTCCGTTTGGCACTAAGTTGGAGGAAACAGGTTATTACACAAGAGATTTAAAAATTGCTTCAGAGCCAAAACCTATTTGGGTTTGGTCGCAGGGTTTATTTGATTGGGACGAAAGGCCAGCGCAATCTGTTCCTACACCTGGAGAGTTAGCAGTTCAATTAATACAAAATATAGGAAGCGGAGCTAAAGGGATTCTTTGGTTTACCTTCCGTGAAAAACCCGGGATTGAATATCCAGAAACTAGAAAAGCGATCCAAGGTTGGGGTCGGGTATTACGGTTAATTAGGGAAGATGTCTTAGGGGCAGAGCCTATGGTTCAAGATTTAATAGATTCTCCGACTGATGTTGATGTGTTTGCTTTGGTTAATTTAAATAAAATTATTTTATGTGTAACAAATAAAGATTACAAAATGCATCCAAATGGATATGAATTTAAAAAACAGAAAAATTCCAAAATAAAAATAGATTTGCCTTCATGGATCACACCAAAAAACATAGTAAATATTTTTCCAACTGGGATAAAAGAGTTGGACTTCGAAATTAATGAAAAGAAAAATATTATTTTAGAAACCAGTGATTTGCATGATGCAATGTTAATTGTAATGTCCAATCATGAAAAATCGGGGGATGCGTTTAAAGCCCGTTTTAAGTCAATATTGTTAGATGAAAATCGAGATTTTTCAAAAGGATCAGGAGGGCTTGTGAAAAGTTTCATTAACGGGAACTCTGTTTTAAATNCTAATCCAGCAGATTCTTTAACTGGAGTAACTCACAGAAAGATTAATCCTGATAATATATATATAGATATATCTAAAATACAGAACTCTACCGGTGAAGNTAGTGAGTTTATTANATATGATTCATTAAGGATTGGTTCATACGCTTACGCTAAAAAACTTGATCATGAATGCTATTTAAATNTAGATGGATTAGTTGTGCTGAAAGTCAGTAATGAAAAAAATGAAACAAGAAATATTTCTGTTCATCAAGAAAATCTAAATTTCATTAAATCTATTCCAGCTAAGTCTACTGGTACTTTTATTTGGCCAGCTCAATGAAATCTCGCAAATAAAATGTAAAAATAGTCATTTGATTTTAAGGATTAATTTTTAATAATTCCTAATTACTCTGGTCTGCTTTGAAAAACTATTATGAATACTTTTTTTCTATCTTTATAGTATTTTAATACATAGCGTTATGTCCTTTTTAACATGAAAATTCTCAAAACACTAACATTTGGATTAATCTTTAGTTTGTTAAGCTTTAACGCTCAGGCACATGATGGCCATAAAAAAGACATAGTAGAAACTGCTATATACGGTGGTATTTTTAAAAGCTTTATTGTTGCAATTAGAGCTGCTGGCTTTATCGATACTTTGAGGGAAAAGGGTCAGTTTACTGTTTTTGCCCCAACTGATGAAGCGTTTTCCAAGTTGCCAACAGGCACTTTTGAAGCCTTATTAAAACCTGAGAACAAAAAANNGCTTACTGATATTCTTAAATATCATGTCATTAAAGCTAGGATACCTACAAAAAAAATCTCAGATGGAACAGTTCAACTTAAAATGCTAAATAAAAAGCAAGCNACACTAAGTTCAAAAGATGGAAAAGTTACAATTAATAAGGCTAAGATTATTAAAGCGGACATGATGGCGAANAACGGTATCGTCCACATAATTGATGAAGTGTTACTTCCTCCAGAAAAAAATAAAAAAACTCCTCTAAAAAGAGATTAGTCGTTTCTTGTGACAACTCTCTCGTCGTCCGAGGGAATTTGGTTTCTTCATTTTATGAATCAGCAAAAAGAGCAAAAGCGTATACTAGGTTTAACTTCGGCTACGTGTACTGTGGTCTGTTCTATGATTGGGGCTGGTATATTTATGGCTACTGGTTTGTATGCTGCTGAGATAGGGAGTGTGGTTGGAATTTTGATTGTATGGGGAATCTCTGGATTACTGGCTCTTTGTGGTTCGTTTTGTGCTATCGAATTAGCATCTATATGGCCTGAAGCTGGTGGAAATTATATATATATAAGGAATATTTTTGGAAGGTGTATGGGGTTTTTGGCCGGATTTACCATGGCCTTCATTGGGTTCACAGGATCCATTGCTTTTGTGGCTGGAAGTTTTGGATCTCATATGGAAGAAATGCTACCGTTAATGTCTAGTCAGCTTTATGCGAGTTCTGCTGTTTTAATTATTACAGCAATTCATTTAGTTGGTGTCAGAGAAGGTAACTCGGTTAATATTTTTGGAGCTGTATTTAAGATTACTTTACTTTTGGGATTCATAGTTTTTGGTTTTTCAGTTGACTCTTCAGCCAGTGAATCTCCGAATTTTGATCAAGTGATCATTCAAAAAAGCCTTTATGATCAAATTATTTTATACAGTGCAGCTATTGCTTCTACTTCTTTTGCATTTCAGGGAAATATGGCTACATCATTTATTGCGGGAGAAATCATAAAGCCGGAAAAAAATTTAAGCCGATCAATGTTGTTAGGGGTTGGGATTGTTACAATCCTATATATGTTGGTAAATGGCGTTTATCTTTGGGCTGCGAAGCCTTTTGAAATGGTAGGGCCAGATGGTGAAGGAATTGAATCAATTGGTTTTTTTGTTGCTGAAAGGTTATTTGGAAAGTCTATAGGAGTTATTGCCAATATTATGATTATGATAGTTTTTTTTCTTACCATAGGTGTTTCTATGATGATTGGCTCTAGAGTAATTTATTCAATGGCTAAAAGGGGTGAACTCCCCAAGAAAATTGCAAAATTAAATAAGGGGGGATCACCGTATAATGCATTATCATTGATGTTTTTATTAAGTCTGATTTTGATTTGGTCAACCGAGTTAAGAGAGTTGTTGGAGTCAGTTGGTACTCTTGTGATATTAACTACTGGAGTAGCTGTGCTTGGTGTGATTATTTTGCGTATTCAAAAACCAAATATTCATAGACCTGTTAAACTTCCGTTTTACCCTTTACCTCCAATTGTTTTCATTCTTCTCACACTGTGGATTGTTTTAGGTGTTATGAGTACAAATCTAACAAGTGTAATACTTATAATTGGAGTTCTGATTGCAGGGTTAGTCTTATGGTTTGGCTTTGCAAAAAAACATTCGATTCCTGATGAGAATAATTAAATAGAGTTCATTTCTCTACTCGCCCGCCTGTTTTCCATAGTTTATCTTTGTTCCTTTAAAGATGATTGAGTTTCCTAGGTACAATATATCTAAAGATTATAATTGGAATTTTGATCATGCGCCATTACCTGTTTTAGCCGATATTCCTCCTGTTTCTGGGAATTGGACATATTGTGGGCAAAAGGTTAATTCGCCTCTTGGAGTAGCTGCAGGGCCTCTACTAAATGGACGTTGGCTATTGTATTATGCTTCCCTTGGCTTCGATATTTTAACCTATAAGACAGTACGCTGTAATGAGCGGAAATCTTATGATTTACCAAATTTACAGCCAATAGTTTGGCCAGAAAATAATGAATGTTTACCCAAAGAGATTAAGGCATCAGACAGAATGATTGATAGCTGGGCGATATCATTTGGCATGCCGTCCAAACCTCCTCGTTTTTGGCAGGATGATATTACTGAAACTAAGAAGAACTTGGATGAGGGGAAATTTTTGTGCGTCTCCATTGTGGCAACACCCGAACCAGATCATTCAATAATTAATTTGGCTGCTGATTATTCACAGTGTGCAAAATGGGCTGTCGATAGCGGAGCTGATGGTGTTGAAGCGAATTTTAGTTGCCCAAACGTTGATAGTGTTGATGGGCAGCTTTATCTAAATCCAAAGGATGCCAGTTTAGTTGCTTCAAGATTAAGGGAGGCGATACCAAATAAACCATTATTGATAAAGGTAGGGTATTTTAATGATCGTGACATAGCGCAGCAATTCTTCACTGCTGTTGCGCCTTATGTTGATGCACTAGTTATGGTTAATGGAGTTTCAGCTCTCGTGCGTGATTCTGAAGGAAATCTCTTATTCGAGGGCCGGTGCCGAGGTATAGGAGGTGCCGCAATTAAGGAATTGGTATTTAAGCAANTAGAATGGTTTGNGGAATTTATTAATCAAAATGACTCACCAGTTAAACTTATTGGAGTGGGTGGGCTAAGTAAAAAATGTGATGTTCGCCGTGCTCTTGAACATGGATGTGAGTCTGTTCAATTTGCAACAGCTGCAATGATTAATCCTGGTTTATGCATGGATATAAAGAAGGGAGGCTTTTAATAAAATATGATTCGTTTGGGTCTTACAGGCGGNGTAGGAATGGGTAAGTCTACAGCTTCTCAATTTCTTAATGATCTAGGTTTTAAAGTTGCTGACACTGATGACATAGCTCGAAAATTAGTGGAGCCAGGTAAACCGGCCTTAGAAGATATAGTTAAAGCATTTGGTACAGAAGTATTACAAGATAACGGGGAGCTAAATCGGAAAAAAGCTGCTGAAATAGTTTTTTCTGATGATTCTAAGCGTTTGAAACTTGAAGAAATATTACATCCTCTTATTCGAGAAAATTGGGAGCTTAGGCTAAATGAATGGTCATTAGAAAATGAAAAGCTTGGAGTTGTGGTTATACCCTTATTATATGAAACCGAATGCGAGAGATATTTCGATAAGGTTGTATGTATGGCTTGTTCAAGAGATATACAGCTTCAACGTTTGCGTCAGCGAGGTTGGAGTGATTTAGAAATTGATCAAAGAATTAAAGCCCAATTATTAATAGGGGAAAAAATGAGTCGAGCAGATTATGTGGTATGGACTAATGGTACTATTGATACTCATGCTAAGCAATGGGATGTGTTGATATCTTATTTATTTGTTGAATCTGAAGTGGAAGATTGAACTTCAATGATTGATTGATTCTCATTATTATCTTTCTGTTTAATGCCTGCCATTGCTAGGACCCATCCGCCATAAACAGTGCCAGCAATACTAATTGGGATTCCGGACAGGATTCCGGCAATTAGTCCTCGTAGGAGAGATTGTCTAAAAGAGTTTTTGTTGATTAGTTTTTCAATAAGAAAGACACCTAAGCCTCCTGTTAAAAAAGCAAGTAGACAAGAAATAGGTAAAGCTAAGCCACCCGTAGAAATTGTGCCCACAAAGAAAAGATTGTCTATTAATAATATCCAAGCGCCACTTAGTCTGTGAATNCTAAATTTTTTNACATGCCGAATTTCTGCAGGTGTTTGTTTTTCTTGATTCATCTTGNTGTAAACTATAATAAGATTACTCATCGATAGCCAGCATCAAGTAAGTTTTACTGAGTTACACTTAATGCTTATTTTTTGGAAGGGTGTAGTTTCTTTCGAATAGATTCGATTGGTGTAATTTCGTAGGAGCGTTTCCAAGCTTCTTTAGCTTTAGCCGATTGACCAAGCTTGTAATATACATTACCAATTTGCTCAAAAAGATAAGCGTCATGTCCTTTTGATTTTTTCTTCTGCTTTTTGAGTAAGTCTAGAGCTTGATTCCAGGCGTCTTCTGCTTTTTGTTTTGATCCAAGTTTGTAGTGAGTGTCCCCAATATGCTCAAAAATTGTGGAATCTGGTTCGTCTTGGGTTAGTTCTGATGCTCTGAGTAATTCTGTGAGAGCCTTGCCATACTTTCCTTGTCTAAAGTATAACCAACCTAAACTATCAATATAGGCTGCATTATCCGGATCTAATTCGTTTGCTTTGATGATCAATTTAGAAGCTACGTCTATGTTTTGATTTATATCTGCCCACATGTATCCTAAATAATTCATCGCATTATGATAATCTGGTGAAAGTTTTAGAGCTTTATTAAATATTTTTGATGCGGTCTCGTATTGTCGATTGCGTTCATATGCAGCACCAAGCTGAAAATAAAAGAAATGAGTTAGGCGGTTTTGTTCTCCGGCTTCAGCTAGCTCCTCTGCTTCTAATAGGTTTTCAATAGATTTCGAGAATTGATGTAAAGTGCTATGTGCTAGTCCTGCATAAAACTTACTTATGAACTTCGGCTTGAATTGTTCATATGCTCTTTCCAGTGTTTCTAGTGTTTTTTGAGGTCTGTCCTGAAAAAGGTGAATACTAGCTAGTTCATAGTAAGCTGGTTCAAATTTGGAGTTAATTTTAATAACTGTTTCAAAGTGTGCGGCTGCCTCTTCAGGCTTGTCTAAATCTCTTTTAATACCTCCCAGGACAAACAGGGCTCTTTCATTAGTTGGTCGAGAACGAAGTATTGCTTCTAGTTGCTTAGTTGCCTCTTCAGTTTTATCTTCTCGAAGGTATAATTCAGCAAGTTGTTCACGTACNCCGATGAGGCTGGGACTTAGCTCAATGAGTGANACATAAAGTCTAATAGCTTTTTTATTTTCACCCCATAATTTATAATAATCAGCTATACGGTGTATCGTTAGTGGGTTTTCAGGTTTAAGCACTTCTGCTTTATTAAGAGAGGCAAGAACGCCAGCCTTTATTTTGTTTATATCGGCTTTAGCGGCTAACCCGGTATCACGATATAGGTCTGCTATACCAATCCAGAATTCTGGTTGTNTTTTATTCTTTTTTAATGATNTTTCAAGTGTTTCGAAAGCTTTGTCATGCCGTTTAGCTAATGAATGAATTTTAGTAAGTCCGCGAATTGATATAAGAGTTGGTTGTTCTTTTCCAATTGCATTTTCGAATTCCGCTATAGCTGCATCTAATTGNTTGGCTTGTTGGTATGCTAATCCNAGCCATTCGTNAATTGTGACGGCTTCTTGGTTGGCCGCTTGTGCAAGTCGAAGGATTTCGATTGCTTTATCAGTCTTCTTTTTTTGTAAATATCGGCGGGCTGCCAAAATGACCACGGCTTCTTGTTTGGGGTCTGCTTTAGCTGCAGCTTCCAAATGCTTAAGCGAATCATTTGGTTTGCCTCGAAATTCAAAACTTCGGCTTGTTAGGTAATGAGTTAGTCCCTCTACCTTATTTCGGAATTCCTTGTCTTGAGGTTCAGTTAGCACCTCAAGATGTTGACCAATGATTCCTGAAGGGATACCAGGGCGGGGTTTGGCTTCAGGCGCAATCTTACAACCTATGCCTGCCCCGATAAGGGCAAGCAACATGGTGGCTTTTGTATTTAACCCGCTTTTCATGAGAAGGGTACACANATATATGTNTGTTCTACTCAGGTAAGATCACCATAAGTTGTAACCGAGCCATTATGTGGCCCGTAGAACGAAGCGCTAGGCTAGAAAATTACTTCTGCCAAGTGCGTTTCTTATGACGATTTGCGCGTGATTTTTTCTTGCGCTTATGTTTGTTAATTTTCGCTTTACGACGTTTCTTCAGTGAACCCATATAAGTATATTATTTCTTTATGTTTCTGTAAGTTAAAAATTAGTGCACNACTTTGTTTAAAGGATACTCGATGATGCCTTCTGCTCCGNTTGCCTTCAGTGCNGGTATTATTTCACGTGCAACAGATTCTTCAATGATAGTTTCTACTGCCATCCACCCGCTTCCGCTCAAGCCGGAAACGGTTGGATTACGCAAGGCTGGGAGTTTTTTCAACACCTTTGAGAGNTTTTTTTCTTCAATATTGAATTTCATNCCNACTTTAGTCTCTGCATCAAGCGCTCCGCGGAGCAACATTGCAACAGTTTCAATTTTCTTTCGTTTCCAGTTGTTTTTCCAGCTNTCCTTATTAGAAATAAGTCTAGGNGTAGAGGAAAGGAGCTCATCAATTATACGAAGTTTATTAGCAACAAGGCTTGACCCTGTTTCAGTGACTTCGACGATTGCATCGACTAATTCACGGGCTTTTACCTCAGTTGCTCCCCATGAAAATTCTATTTTAGCCTTAACTCCATGTTTTCTTAGGTACTTTCTCGTNAAGTTAACTACTTCTGTAGCGATTCTTTTGCCTTGTAGTTGTTTAACATTTTTAATTTTCGATTCCTCAGGGACGCAAAGCACCCATTTGGCAGGACGTCGTGTAGCTCTGGAAAATATTAATTCAGTTACCTCGTGGACTTTAGATCCGTTTTCCATAATCCAATCTAGACCAGTTATGCCGCAATCAAGATATCCAAGTTCTACATAACGGCTAATTTCCTGAGCTCTTATTAGTCGCATTTCAATTTCAACATCATCAACATATGGAACATATGAACGGCTATTTAATCTAATGTTGAAACCTGCTTTTGCCATCTTTTGAATTGCGGCATCCTGAAGGCTGCCTTTTGGCAATCCGAATCTTATAATTTTTTTCTTATTCATTGATCTGCCGCCATGCATCTCTTCTAGTATTTGGCAAGTGAGTAAAATTTAACTGATCCTTTAATCCGGGTAGTCGGATTAAAGTGCCGGTTTCTGCAAGGCAGTTTAATATTCATTTTTTTATAACTCTCGATTTCTAATTAATCTTGTTGCTGAATAACCGTGCGAGAGTCCTAGGGTAAATCCTGTGTTCCTCTTTTTGTATGCGTTGGTGTAGTGTTATTGAGGTGTCATCCTCAAGAACCGGAACCACGCCCTGCGCTAAGATTCGGCCGGTATCAATTCCGTGATCCACCAGATGAACGGTGCATCCGGTAACTTTTACCCCGTAATTGAATGCCTGACTCCAAGCCTCCAATCCTGGGAACGCAGGCAGCAAAGAGGGATGTATATTAATGACTTTTTGCTCAAATGCACGCAGAAAATCACCTTTTAGAATACGCATAAATCCGGCTAGGGCTACCCACTGAACCCCAAAATCTTTCAAGGTTTTTATGTAAGTGGTTTCTGCAGCGTCATCCAGTTTAGTTCTATATTTTCCAGGATTTATAAATTTGTTTGGTATTCCAAATTTCTTCGCTTGATCTAGAANTTNCGCATCCTCAACGTCGCTTATTACTAATGTAATTTCTGCCGGTAAAACTCCATCATCACAGGCTTTAGCAAGCGAGACAAAATTCGATCCTTTGCCAGAGCCGAGCACTGCAATTTTAGTTTTAAAACTCATTAAATCCCACCCTNTAATAGGCTTGAGAACAACCTAAACTAAGTATTTGAAGATGTGTAGTTTGAAATTTGAAATATAAACTTCATCCTCCTCGTTTTAATATATAATTGTTAGCATTTTGCCACTTAATGAAGTTCTCACTAGATTTAACTGTTGAGACTCAATCTAATTGGATTGATGTGGTGATGGCTGATATACCATCTTTTTTGCAGGATCACGCAGATTGTGAGCGTAAAGCATCGGCTATGGCTCTAAGTTTGGTTGCTAAATATCCAGATCGGAAAGAGATTATACCAGAACTTATAGCAACGGGCATAGAAGAGCTTGAGCATTTTCAACAAGTTTACAAAATCATGAGTTCAAGGGGGGTTCCGTTAGCTAGTGAAATTGAACAAGACCCTTATATTAAGGGGCTGATGTCATTAATTTATAGTGATTCTCAAAGACGTTTTTTGGATCGTTTATTGCTTGCCTCAATTATCGAATGCAGAGGTGCTGAGAGATTTAGATTAATTTCTTCAGCAATGGTCAATGACGAATTATTAAAGGGTTTTTATTATAATTTATGGGTTTCTGAGGCGAAGCATGGTCATATCTTTGTCAAAATGGCATTGGTCTATTTTGACAAAGAGCAGGTTTACGATCGTCTTAATTATCTAAATATTGAAGAAGGTAAAATCGTTAAAGGTTTAAAACTCAGGCCGGCACTTCACTAATAGCCAATTTTAATGAATAAGAAATTACAAAAAAAAAATATGAATCGCAGGCAATTTACTAATGCCAGTGCGTTAGCCGTNATGGGCTTTCAGGTAGTNCCTAGTAGTGTCTTTGGAGCTAACAGCCGTCTGGCTGTTGCTGCTATTGGNGCAGGAGGAAAAGGTAGNGCGGACATCTCTGGAACTTCAAAGGCTGGCGCGGACATTGTTGCGCTTTGCGACGTTGACGATAGCCGGGCAGCTAATATGTTTAGTGCGCATTCCAAGGCTAAGCGGTTCAAGGACTTTCGATTGATGTTGGAAAAAATGAGCAAGAGTATCGACGCTTGCATAATTTCCACGCCAGATCATACCCATGCAGTGGCCACTTCGCTTGCCATGCGGATGGGTAAGCATTGTTATACGCAAAAGCCATTGACACACGATGTTTTCGAAGCGAGATATCTCACTAATTTAGCNAAAGATACCAGAGTGGTGACTCAAATGGGTAATCAAGCNCATGCNGGNGAACCGATCAGGCGAGCNGTTGAACTTGTGCGAGCTGGAATTATAGGCAATGTCACTGAGGCACATGTTTTGACCAATCGNCCTATATGGCCNCAGGGCATGAAGAAACGTTCAGCAAAAATAAGCGTGCCAAAGAGTCTGGATTGGGATCGATGGCTTGGTCCTGCTCCATTTCGTGAATACGGCAAAGGATATGTGCCTTTCGCTTGGCGTGGCTGGTGGGACTTCGGGACTGGGGCATTAGGNGACATGGCTTGTCACATTATGGATATGCCGTGGTGGAGTTTAGAGCTTGGATCGCCGACTAGTGTTTCGGCAAGACACGGGGGTAACACTCTTGAGAGCGCTCCGAACTGGTCGGTTATTGATTATAAGTTTGGCTATAGGGGNAATCGACCTCCGGTGAAGTTGGTTTGGTATGATGGGAAAAAGAACGGAGTTCAAAATGCTCCATCATTAGAGACAACAGGTGGTGTTGATATGATTAAAAAAGGGAAGGGTAGAGGAGGATTCGGCTCTCTATTAGTTGGAGACAAGGGGCGAATGTTCTTCAATCGATTTAACGAGTGGATGGTCACGGGACGAGACGATGATGAGGTAAGGCAAATTGAAACTAAGACTCAGAAAACCATCCCTCGAACGAAAGATAATTATACTGAATGGGTCGATGCTATTACTGNTAAGGGGCATNCTCCACTAAGCCGGTTCGAGATANCAGGGCCTTTNACTGAGATGGTACTGCTTGGTAATCTTGCTATTCGTGCTGGAGAAAAAGTGCTATGGGATTCAAAAAAATTACGATCTTTAAATAGTGATAAAGCAAACTCTTTTGTTCGAGGTGAGTATCGTAAAGGGTGGAAACTTTCATGAAACCTCACNTAAGCTTGCTGACCGTAATTTGTGCTCTTTTATTGAACTGTGTTTATTCAAAAGATATCGATAAACCTCGTTTTTCTTTCGGAGTTATTGCTGACTGCCAATATTGTAATATTAAAGTGCCTAGGGAGGCTAAGCGCCAGTACAGTTCGTCCAAGAATAAATTAACTGAGTGTGTTGAGAAGTTTAATCAAATTGATTTAGACTTTGTTGTTCATTTGGGTGATTTCATTGATCGAGATTTTTCGAGCTTTGAAGATATCCTTCCAGTTTTTAATAAGTTGCGAGCAAGGAGTTATCATGTCTTAGGTAATCACGACTTTAGTGTTGCTGATGAACTTAAATCAAAAGTGCCAAGAGTTCTTGGTCTGAAGGGGAAGTATTATCAATTTAGAAGACATGGTTATAGATTTTTAGTTTTAGATGGCAATGATATAAGTCTTCATGCTTATGCAGCAACTGATCCGCGTAAGAAGCATGCAAGGGATTATCACAAAACACTTCCAAGCGGCACTCCTACATGGAATGGTGCCCTTGGGGATGGTCAGCTTGATTGGTTAAAAGGGGAATTGCGAGATGCTGAAAGGGCTGGTGAAAATGTCATGATCTTTTGCCACTTTCCTATTTACCCGGAAAATGTTCATAACCTTTGGAACGCGAAAGAAGTTTTAAGAACTATAAGTCGATTCAAAAATGTAGTTGCTTATATGAACGGGCATAATCATGCCGGTGGATATGGAGTTGTTGATGGTCAACATTTCTTAACGCTTAAAGGAATGGTTGACACACATGAATCTGCATATTCGGTTGTAAATGTTTATAAAGATCGTTTGGAAATCTCTGGTTTTGGGCGTCAGAAAGATATGAATCTTCCAATAAAGAATTCAAAGTAGTTAGGTGCTTTTAATTTTAGGTCTTTGTTGATTCTTTTTCGCTGAATTTACCATGTGCTCGAAATTTTTTGTAGCGATCTGCTTGAATTTTTTTTAGAGGCATTTTTTGAATTTCTTTGAGGTCTTTAAGCAGTTTGTTTTTCAGTGTTTCCGCTATTGCTTCAGGATCGTTGTGAGCTCCGCCTGTTGGCTCTGGAATTATTTCGTCAACTAGTTTGAANTTTTTGAGGTGTTCAGGGGTNATTTTTAGTGATTCTGCAGCATCTGGAGCAGCTGCACGATCTTTCCAAAGAATGGCGGCACATCCTTCTGGGCTAATGACTGAATAGTATGCGTTTTCAAGAATGAGAACACGGTCAGCGATCCCGATTCCTAGAGCACCGCCTGAGCCTCCTTCACCAATTACNACAGCAATTATAGGAACGTTAAGGGTCATCATTTCCTTAAGGTTGACTGCAATCGCTTCTGCTATATGTCTCTCTTCTGCGCCAATTCCAGGATATGCTCCGGCTGTATCGATTATTGAAATAATCGGCAAACTAAATTTATTAGCGAGCTTCATTAGACGTAAAGCTTTACGATATCCTTCTGGATGGGCACAGCCGAAATTACGTAAAATATTTTCTTTAGTATCTCGGCCTTTCTGTGTGCCAATAACCATCACTTTTTGGTCCCCTAGTTTTGCAAATCCACCAACCACTGCACGATCATCAGAATATAGGCGGTCACCGTGAAGCTCGGTGAAATCCTGAAAGGTATTTTTTATATAGTCTAGTGTGTATGGNCGNCGNGGATGTCGGGCCAGTTGAATNCGTTGCCAAGGAGTCAGTTTGGAGTATATTGACTTGCGGGTTTCTTCAATTTTTTTTCTTATTTGTATAGCTTCATCTTCAAAGTCAATATCGACTCCATTGCTCTGTGTGGATCTTGTTAGCTCTTCCAGTTTAGTTTGGAGCTCAATAATCGGCTGCTCGAAATCGAGATAATCCTTCATTATTATTGGGTGAAATTAGCCCTGAACAAANCTTAATAGTATTCGNCTNATATTCAATCTTAATAGGAATTATTGACCTATGTTATATCGGCACGTAGTTTCCTAGTGTTTTAGCCACGCAAAAAGCGTGATTATCACTCTTTAAACTTATTTTTTGCGNAGCTTTTTTAAGTCTTAAAGAAATATTAACAAGATTGCCGGTGGCATATTGAATGCTTTTAGTTACTTGAAATGTTTATAATGCTTTTAACCAGAATAGTACAAATACGCTATTGCAGGCGTTTGATTTGGATGTTGTTTNTTTCTTTTGGAATAAACAGTTTTACGCTTCTTTCTCAAGCTCAGATTATCATTACGTCTAANGATATGTTTAGCGATGAAGGCCATTACTACAAAATGTACTCCAACTTTGTGCAACAGCATTCTTCTGATGATACATTTGAGGAGGTAGATGCTTCCGAATATATTGGGAGTGAAGGAGGGGATCAAGTTTGGGATTTTCGAGAAGGACCAGAGGATGAAGAGATTCAGTTTGATTATATTAACCCGAACGAAATAGATACTAACGTTGAATTTGAAGGGGCTACGATTGCAGAGCGTGCAACGTTTAAAAGTAGCGACGTTCAAAAGAGTTTGTTTTTAGACATGAAGAAAGGGGTTGGTCGTTATGTTTACGGCTTTCATGATCCTGCTGTAGATGAAGAAACTCCCTCTGTTGTATTCAGCGGCCGGTTATTAGATTTTCCNGCAGTGATCAAATATGAAGACGAATGGAAAGCTTCAACTTCNTATGAAATAAAAGTTAAATCNTTNGGTTTGGTGGTGCCNACAAAATTGGTTTATGANTCNAGTATGAAGGTTGATGCTCATGGAATTGCAATCTTACCAAATTTNGGNTTTCACGATTGTTTGCGNATTAATGAATTAGTGAAGTATGATCAATTTGTGAAAATACCNGGNTTGGGNGATGATTGGATGAATGCGGGTAGTGTNTANGTNAGGAATTATTATTGGCTGTCCAAAGATATGGGAATCGTGGCTCAGATAACTTCTACTCAAGATACAGCCCCAATNCCCGAAGATTTCACTGCTGCAACTGCTATTTGGAGGCAGTTTGAAAATAATCATGGAGAGTCAAATAATTCAGTGGAGCCTGTNGAAGGATTGGAAATAAATTATGACCCTAAAGGAANTCGTGTTTTATTAAGNTGGGAAAAAGCTGAAAATGCTGTTGCTTATTTAATTCAGTATAACGATAATTTTTCNGAGAACGACTGGAAAGATCTNAAAGAAACATCCGGNAATTTTGCTTTGGATTCAATTTCTTCCGAAAAGCAACGTTTTTACCGNGTTGTTTCGCTCGAATAAGGTTATGAATGTTAATGCAGTAAAATCAGAAAGGCCAAGGAGAAGGTCTGCCAAAAAAAGGATAAATGGTGGTGCTGCATTTACATTGATCGAGNTGTTGGTGGTTATTGCTATAATTGCAATACTAGCTGCGTTAATGATGCCTTCCCTAATTCAAGCTAAAACGGCTGCTCGATCAGTCGTTTGTAAAAGCCAACTTCGCCAGTATGGCATTGCTTTGTCNTCNTATGTTGGAGATAAAGCGCATTATCCNGTATATAACTTTGATCCTTCCGATGATGANGGCACAAATCACCAGTATTGGCATGATCGNTTAATGCCCTANATTGGAACGGATTGGGTCGGGGCTTTTTCTTGTCCAGACTACANANGGGTCAATTTAGCAGGTNATGAAAGTGCAGTTGCTTTGGGTAGCTACGGTTATAATGCTTTCGGCGTAAAGCTAGGATACAGTAATCTT
>PAOJ01000036.1 GCA_002708005.1 Verrucomicrobiales bacterium
TAATAGCAATTCTATCTTCTAGGAATAGTGAGAACGCATCTGTTTCCTGATTACGATCTCCTGCTTTACCTTTTTCACTGTTTACACCTGGAGACCATCCACCATTTTCTCCCTGCTCATATGTGGTGTACCATTGAAAACGATCGATGTCATCATTGTGAAAGCGAGCACCCAATTGAATCTGATTCTCTAAACCTCCCAAGCTTAAGTCATAATTTAACACTGACTCAATGCCTTGCTGAGAATAGTCACGGTTGTTGTTTTTAAGCCTTATAGTTCCTGGAGCAGCACCAATTAGAATGTCGCGATATGCATCATCACTCCAACCTTTGTAAGCACTTGAACCATTAACTTTATCTAATTTAAACCAATTTCTATGAAATTTGGTGAAATATGCTGTTGTCTTAAGGGAAGCATTGCTACCAAGCTCAATATAGTGACGTAAATAGCCTCTTGAAGCATATGTGTTAATCTCATCATTGCGAGTAACTGCATATCTTTGATAAGGATCAGCTTTAAAGTCGTCATCTCTGAGACCAAGGTATGTTTCATTGGCATCAAAGTCTGTGCTGCCCAATTTCAATTCAAAGGATTGATTATTGGCAGTATCAGGCTCCCAAGACAACTTTATCATAGGCTCACTTCTTGTGAATCCTGTATCCCCATGACTAAGCTCTTTGAAGCCATCAGTGGTACGATAATATCCTTCTACTAAATAACCAATCTTACCTGAACCAGTGTCAACCTTGCCACCGTGATAAATATGGCTAACTAATTCGTCGAATTCTCCATAATATGTTTTACTGTAGGTAGTAACTTCATCTGGAATACTTGTAGACAAGTAGTTGATTACACCACCAGTAGTATGAGGACCATACTTGACCTGACTTGAACCCTTAATCACTTCTAGACCGCTCATGCGTTCTATTGTTGGGCTGTAATATGCGGATGGAGCAGTATAAGTAGCAGGCGCTGCGAGAATACCATCCTCCATAATTGTCACCTTAGAACTACGCCCCATGTCAACGCCTCTTAGACTGATGTTAGGAAAGTTTCCATATCCATCTTCAGGTCGCACGTAGGCTCCTGGTACTCTACGAAGTGCTGAGTTTATATTATTGATTGAGTGGACTCGAAGGTCATCAATATCCAAATAGGTTGCAGAACCTGTAATATTATTTACCCCCGCTTTAGACCCGACGATAGCGCCGCTAACTAAAACTGGATCCAACTCATCTGAAGACTCTTGTGCCGTTCCGGCTACAGCCCCCAATGAACAAATACCGGCAACAATTGCCGGGACCGATTTTTTGACTTTGAGACTCTTTCTCATTAGAAAATGAATTAAAACGCCGTAGACTTCAATACGGCAAGAAAGAAAATGAGACACAGTTTCAATTAAGTCAACAACTTTATGCGATTAAGTCTCAATCACGTTATTGACTTTAATGGCAGTGAAAAATTAGGGGTTAGAAGATTTGTATAGATTTATTATTTCCTTTGACGTGAGCGCCCTATCAAAAAATGCTATTTCATCAAGTTTCCCATGAAAATCTGATTTGCCATCAATACTTCCACCAAAAACTAATCTCATATCTTTAACGTTATCGTTATTTATTATATCGTGTTTAAAATCAAAATGGTGGACATCGTTAACCCATATCTCATAACTATTGGGATTTGCAACTANAGTAACTAAATTCCAANNCCTTGGNTCAATACCATCAATNTCTANCCTCCTAAGCTTGTTTAACAACTTAAATTGCAAACTTTTTTGCTTATTAATTAAATTTAAATTCAGTCCATTAAGTTCTGCTATATGATTATTTATTGGCTCATTTTTATTAATAATACCACTCCAAAGCCAAAATTGAACTGTGAATGACTTTGAAAATGGAACACTTGCTTCAACACGCCCACCAGCAAAATGAACCGATCTAGAAGTATGGTCTTCAATTTGATTTAAGTGATGCANCCCTGGCAGATGGAAGCNNACTCCATCTTTGATANANAGCATGATGTTTATTACCTGAAGAATCAGATGCGACACTGCCCTTCTGCTCGCCAAGTCGCCAATAAGCCATTGGCTTAGCCTTCAATACTGCTTTTGAAAATGAGGAGTCAGGCTCGGTATATATGTTACGAGGTTTTCCATATGTTTGTTCAAGCAGCCGCGTTACTTCCTCTACAATACGAGACTCAGCGTTTACTTCNAAAGCAGCAGTCCTTGCAGGCCAAGTTGTGTAGCCCCCCAACAAATGCTGTTCGACTGGCGGTATGTAACCACTAGCCCCATTTGCCAANCTTATGTTGAATGTTGTNGGGAATGGACTTGCCGATTTTAATTTTAAACCAGTCAAACCATAAACNTCACAAGGAATAGCTGTAANACCTAATTCACCAATTCGCACGACCTGCAAAATCACTTCTTCCAATGGATTTTTTGAAATCCAATCAGCTTGCTCGGCATAAACCTCAGGCCGGTTGCTAGGCCTGTTTCCATTCATTTTTCCTAGCAAACCTTTTGCCCATTTAAGTCGGCCTGCGTCAGGGGTTCGTCTATAAAGTTCAATCCGGGACTCCGCGAAATCTAACGGGATGTCAGTCTTATGTTCACGGTCTGTTAATCGATTAGCAACAAGTNCTACTAATTCATCAACATAACTCTTCATCGACCANGACTGCGCTTTATCCAAGCTATAGTCTCCCCACCATAAGTCACCACTGGTGCCCTGTGACATGATCCCTACAAATTCACTGCTATTTTTTTTAAAGTGCTCTGCTAATCCTTCAGAAAAAGCTCCTGCAAAATCTGAAGAAAGACCATTGTGTCCAGAAAAATAATGCATAGAAAAGTTGCCAAGAACAGCCAAGGGTTGAGCATCCAAAGTTTGAACACTCACAAAACTCAACCAAGGATCATCTGGCCCTGTCGGACCAACTGCATTAGCATTACGATAACCAGGATGCATATTTGCACGCACAGTCTTATCTCCAAACGGATCTGTTAACTCCTTGCCCCGTATAAATGACCAACGCCGACAGGCTGTAAACTCTCCAGCATCAACCCTGCCCCACGCTGCCTTTGCTGGTTGAAGTCGAGTGTTGGCAGAAATAATTGAATCAGCAATTTTTCTGGGTAGAAAATTTCGATAGCGAGGGTCGGCTCGAGTACCTAGGCAATAATTCATAACACTAGGTGCGCTGTGACTATGAGTCGCGGAGATAAGAATACAATTCAACGGAATGCCGGTTTTCTCTGAAGCTAATCGCTTTGCCTCATCACACAGGTCTATAGGCAACATACAACTATCAACCACTACGATGGCTAAACGAGTCTGACGATCATCCAGAACCAAACAACGTGCATGAAGAGAATCGTTTACCTTGTTATCTGTCGCCTCTAAAAAACCTCCATTTCGAATCACAGGTAAAAGTGTTGGAGTAACATCTACCTTTGCTGCGCCTGCGCGTAGTTCCCCATGGACAGTTGAAAGGTTTATCAAAAAAAGAATGGAGATTAGTATGAATAAATTTTTCATATATTGGATTTATTCGTTTCGACTTAGCCAAAATTTTGTTTCCGGCTTAATCCAAAATATCAAAAGAGGAATACAAACAGGCAAACAGCATCCGCTCATACCAAGACCAATTGAAACAAGGCCAAGTATCCAATGCCAACCTCTATGCGTCATAAATGCACAGACAAAATAAAAAACCGAACATGGAGCCCCTATAAAAATCATAATCATGCTAGTAATTTTAAACTCTTTAAAATCGGACGGACTCATTCCCTGCTCGACACCTGGAAGCGACCATAGAAATAAAAACAAAATTACTAATAGACCTAAAATAACTCCCGTTAAAGAGCAGTAAATCCGATACCAAAAAATTACCCTAGGAATTTGCGCTGGAGGAGAAAGCGATACTTGAGTTACAGAAGAGGAAATATTTAATTCTTCAAAGGTTGTGACACTAGCCCAATCAGTATCACCGACACGCCGAATCATTGATTNAGCATTAAGTCTNTTTTCAGCATACCAAATTTTAATCTTTGCATCAGATACAGGTCCATANACATTACCATCATCGCCTCTAACTTCATATTGATTAATNTTATCTGGCTCTTCCACTGTGCTTTAACACAAACTATTCTATATAGGAGTCATGAGGCAAGCAGATGCCAGATTTGTTCTGATGTTTTTCGCAAGTTACACCTTTTCGAATTGACCCTTACACATCTCAAGCCTACGGTCCCTGCCATTCCACTTGTGGATTTAACCGTAAACAAACTATAATATGAGTGACAAAATTGTTCCCCTAATTAGTTCAGGCACTAAAGGACCGNTGGGTGTATTACACCTACCGCGCCTATGGCAAAAAGTTTCCCTAGAAGCAGCAGGCAAAATCGCTGATGGCTATCCTGGAATTGGTGCTGGATATGACGCTATGGTAATCGCAGGTCTCGGCCTCGATACTGAAGCTGTTCGTGCTCACATCACAAACGACAAACCAACCTATCCTCAGTTTGAGGCTTGGGTAAAAAGCCAAGAAGGAGCGAAGCTTGATGACGCTTCCATCAGTGAATTAAATGCTTCAATTGAAGGCTACAATCACGATGACGAAACTCGCCAAGGCATATTAAGCGCAAATGGTTTACCAGATGGTGATCCAAAAGACGCAATCAACCTTAACAATCTTGATGACTGGCTTGAGTTTCACTCAGCTGAGATTGCATAAAAAATATTAATCTTAATCTTTTTGAAAACCGCGACTATATGTCGCGGTTTTTTTATAGCTTCAAGATTCGAAATACCCTATTCTATTTTCAATTCACCTTAATTATGAGAACTATTAAATGTACACTTGTGACAATCGCATCCGCGTGCGCCTTGTCATTCACAGCACATGCAGAAGGCCTATCTTCGTCTCTGCCATTTGGAAAGAGCCTCGCAGCTGGCCAGGAATTACCTTTGCCAATCGGTGTTAGTGGTAATGTTTTTTATCTGGAACAAAATTTAACATCAAAGTCTATATCATTAGATATACCCCCTCTTCCACTTCCGGGAGGTCCCTTGCTATTACCTCCTGGGTTACCCGCGCAAACTACTAATTTAGAAAGTCGAGCCACAAGTACGACTGCAAAAATAGACGCATGGCTACTTCCCTTTTTAAATGTTTATGGTGTAGCCGGCTATGTAGATGGGGAAACTAATGCCCAAGGCTTTTCCGTAGGCGGTTTACCCCCTGAAGTCGCAAGCCTATTACCGAGCTCATTTAGCGTAGCTTATAGTGGCCCAGTCTATGGTGGTGGTGCAACGCTAGCTGCCGGATTCGGCAATTACTTCGTTTCACTGGATGCAAACTACACCGAATCCGATCTTGATATCGGAGACTCAACCATCGAGGCTTTTACCGTTACACCTCGCATTGGAATCAACGGATCTTTAGGAGATCTCAGCGGCACACTATACATTGGCGCTCAGTACCAAGATGTTGATGAGAATCAGAATGGAACAGCAAATTTCCCGATTGCAGGAAACCAGGTACCTGTCGGATACAGTGTGGTTTCAGAAGCCGAGGAAGAATGGAATTACCTTGTTGGATTCAATATAAAAACCAGTAATAACTGGAATTACGGNNTAGAGGCTGGATTCTCTGATCGAAAGCATGTAATGGCNACTTTAAACTACCGATTCTAAAATAAACTAGATTTTATTTGATTTTAAGGACAGGCCAAGTTGCCTGTCNTTTTTTTATTCTAATCATACTATTAATNACCCTTGCTACTCATGNCCCTTAACTTCATAAATCCCTGTGTACCATGAAAAACATTTTTGCACTCTATATCTCAATTCTAGTCTGTCCCACACTTTCACAGAGCGCAGACTTGCCAAAGTTTCGNCACGTAACCATCGATGACAAAATAAANATCGGCTATGGAATCGCAATCGCCGATATGAATGCCGACAAGAAAAAGGACATTATTTTATGTGATGCAAATAATATTGCTTGGTATGAAAATCCATCCTGGAAAAAACATATAATTGTCGAAAACTTGACGCAGAGAGACCATGTTTGCATAGCAGTTAAAGACATAGATGGCGACGGAAAAGCTGAAGTAGCAGTCGGAGCACAATGGAATCCAGGCGAAACTAGCGATGAATCAAAATCTGGAGCNGTGTTTTATCTTATCCCTCCATTAAANCGAACAGACAAATGGACTCCAGTTAAACTCCAACATGAACCTACAACTCACCGCATGCGTTGGGCAGAAACACCCAACGGAGAATTTGATCTTGTTGTTCTTCCTCTTCATGGGCGTGGGAACAAAGCCAATAAGGGGAAAGGTGTTCGAACACTCGCTTATCATAANCCGAAAGATCCTAAACAANCTTGGAAAACCACACTGATCGACGGCAACATGCATGCCAGTCANAATTTTGATGTAGCTCAATGGGATAAGGATCGCTCAAANGAACTGCTCTTGGGTGGAGTTGANGGAGTTTTTCTACTTCAACAAAAAAAACAAAANAAATGGAGCAGACAGCAAATATCAAATAATCCTTCAGGCGAAGTTCGGCAAGGGGTTGGCCCAAAGGGCGTAAATTTCATAACTACTATCGAGCCGATGCACGGTTCACAATTGTCTATATACACTCAGAGCAAACAATCAGGCAACACAACCAAGTGGCAGCGTAATATAATCGATGAGACACTTGATCAGGGACATGCTCTGGCAACTGGAGATTTCATGNCGACAGGATCTGATCAAATTGTTGCTGGATGGCGNGGTACTAGACGCACCGGAAAGGTAGGAATCAAATTTTACTACCCCGTCGACAAGGANCACAGCNAATGGGNAAGTGTTGTCGTAGACGATAATCAAATGGCNACCGAAGACCTTCGNGTGNCCGACCTGAANAACGACGGAAAATTAGATATCATTGCTGCCGGTCGTGCCTCTAAGAATTTAAAGATTTACTTCAACGAATAAATCATCAAAAGCTCCCAACAAGGCAGCAATATCATCTCGACTGTGGCTAGCCGAAACGGTAATTCTCAACCGTGCTGCATTACGAGGAACAGTTGGAAAGCGAATAGCTGGAATATAAAACCCAGAATCACGTAGCAGGTTCGCGGCCAACATTGATTTCGATGCATCTTTCAATATTAGCGGCAGAANCACACTCATNGNTGGAATAATAGGCCATTTCTGTCTGGCAACTCCTTTTTGGAATTGCGNAACATTCTCCCAAAGCCGATCTCTTCTANCCTTACCNTCNTCACTCTTAATAAGANNCACNCCAGCAAGTGCCGCGGCNCTAACNAGCGGNCTAGGTGCAGTAGAAAANATAAAACTCCTAGCCTTGTTTACTAGCAGGTCAACCAACATACGACTNCCACAAACAAACCCACCAGCCGCACCAACNGATTTCCCTAANGTTCCCAATCGAATTTCAATTCGATCTGTCAAATCTGATTGCAGTGCCAATCCGGCGCCAGANTCTCCATAACATCCGAGTGCATGAGCCTCATCAAGCATTAACCATGACCCATAACGCTCTTTTAATTCAATNAAATCTTCAATCNCAGGNGAGTCCCCATCCATCGAGAAGACGCTTTCAGTTATANTCAGANTACGCGTGCTTTTGTTATCTGCCCACTTCAATATTTTCTCTAAACTTNATAGGTCATTGTGCTGAAAAGCTCTGATTGTAGCTCCACTAAGTTTCGCTGCATCAATTGTTGAAGCATGAACTTTTTTATCAACAACGACTACATCTCCTTTCCNAACAAGTGATGTTATTACCCCTTGAGCNGCCGCAAATCCACTAGAGAAAACCAANGCCGCTTCTGCATTCAACCAATCGGCTANAGCCTCTTCAAGCTCATGATGAGGCTTAAGCGAACCACAAACTAAACGAGAAGCCCCGGATCCTACTCCAAATTTCTTTACAGCATTACNNGCCGCCTCCNCNAATGCTGGATGCGCAGCTAATCCNAGATAATCATTTGACGAAAAGTTTATTAATTTTTCTCCGTTGTACTCAACANGACTTCCTTGATTAGACNCAATACATCTTAANTCACGCCACAATTCAGANCCTCGAATTGATTTGATTTCNCTAACTAATTGTTCTTCAAAATTNTTCATCAATCCTCCTCAACAACCAGNCGATAAAAAACCNGNAGCCCATTGCTAACACGCAAATCGATGTAGTTCATTCTTGTTGAATTAGCAAGCAACCCACTGGCTAATATCTCCCATTGACTCGAATCGCCATTGCTTCTTTCGATTCGATATCGCCTATTTGGAATACTTTTCCATCTTAATAGCACCTTTCCACTTATAACATCAACGGGAAGCATAAAGCCCAGTAATGACTTATCATCTAAAGGATCAGTTCCGGCAATAAATTCAGATATATCAGAAAAACTATCCCCATCATAATCAGTAGATTCATTAACTTTAGATATNCTATTAAAATAATTAAACTCCCATTGATCTAATATCCCATCGCCATCAATATCTGAACTTCCTTGGGACAAGTTAACAATATCAAATCGTTCATTGAAATTATTATGGTGAAACAATAAGAGCAGCTTAGGNAAAGCANNATCATTATAACCATGACTACTTAATGCATCTCGATCTAACATTATAGAATCTATTTCACGAGCATCATGAAATGGCGTATTATCTAAATTAGAATTGACCGTTNGTAACGCAGGTTTATCAATATGAAANGGAATCCATCTCGTACTCTCATATAAATTCTTAAATCGGTATTGTATTGAGAAATCATCCACTGCCAATCCTAGCTCGGACGACTTAACCGAAAATACCATTACATTGTTATTTAAAAGCGATGTGTCACGTTTTACAGATGGGAATACATTCAATATGCCTCCGAGCTTATATTCATCTGATTTGAGATTCCTAACTAAGGTATAGTAGGAATCATCAGCTAATTCACGCTCTGTAATATCTCCAGAAGCAAGAATATCTCCAGACGACCCATTNGTTAATTCGATATCCGTCTTACCATCTAGATCTGTGTCCAGATCGATTTTAAGATCAGTGAGAAATGACTGTGGCACTATCCACGAACCATCCATGACTAGCCCAAAGTACACAGTTGATTCTGAAGCTTGATCTAATTTCGTAGCATTTGAAGCCGCCCCAATAGCAATTAAATCCCGAGATGCCCTATCTCTATCCTGGTAACCTCTAGACGGGCTTTTGTAACCCAACTGAAAAATTGAAACCAAAGGAGATACATGTGAATTAACTCCTGCAACTGGTAACACTAACGGAACAATTTTATCACTACTATTTANACTAATCCTAGATTCCTCAACACGATGGTCACCGACCAAACGTATAAGCATATGAAACGGCACGTGCACTGACTTCGACTTGCCTTGAAACCAAATCTGACCAGAAGACTCATGTATAATATGCCTTGGCCCTCCTTTTACCTCTGGAGACGTTGTGGCATCAAACCCCAGTACTACTTCAGAAGGATCAATCGAAAGCTTAACATTAACAGTAATCTGCCCTAAGGCAGGGACTGTAGTTGTTTTTGTGTCTGGAATAATTTTAATCCCTTTGTTAATTGAAGTGTCACTAACAACGATAGTGCTTTCCCAAGGTTCACCACTAAAATTCTTTAAAGTTAACTTACGATCCTCAGAATAAGGCCCATTGATTTCAAGCAAACCAAAAGAAAGCGACACACGTTCTGGATGCTTATCATCAAAAACAATTACCGACGTATCTATTGCCAATTGAGGGTTCACTCTTCCTGCCCCAGCACGTGACTCAGGATAAGTTTCATTGTTCTCATCTCGGATCTGAATTGCTGTATTCATCATAGCAGCTTTGATTGAATTTGGTGTCCAGTTTTTATGTTTTTCCAAAAGCAAAGCTGCAACGCCAACAACATGAGGTGCCGACATNGATGTTCCAGCAGAAAGCAACGATGAATTACCTCCACCAGCTCTTGCCGATTGAATATTAAAGCCAGGTGCAGTTANATCTGGCTTAAGTCTATGCGTCTCATAAACAGGTCCACGAGAGCTGCTCGGAGATAATTGATCAGATAACTCGGCTCCACNTAAAATAGTAAAATCNCCACCAAGCTTAACAAAAAATCCATTACGGCTTTGCTCAATCAACTTTAGACCATCACGACGTGCAATCATCACAGCAGGAATATCTATAAGNCCACCAGAAGTTCCCATCGGTATCGGAGGACCTCCTTCATTGTTGACCACTATTACAGCACGCGCACCTGCATCTTTAGCTCGTTGTATCTTATCAAAGAAAAAGCATATTCCGCGATTAATTATCGCAATATTACCCTTAATCTCATCTGCATTTTTCAAAGTTGAACATGCTTGAGGGGGATCCGCATATACTGCCTTACCTTTGATTTCTCCAATGTCCTCAAGCCTACGAGTAAAACCAGCCTCCACAGCCTCGTAGTGACTTCGTGATCCAGCGGGACTNATTATCTCAATGCTGTCATATTCGACTCCATCGTCAATTGAATTAGCAACAGTGATCTCACTATCGTCNAACACCATCAAGGAGTAAAAATTATTCCCACTGTTACCAGCGGCCCTAACGACGGAACAGCCTAATTTAACTAGCCTTGAGGCTATATTACCCTCAAATTCTGGACGGGTATAAGAAGTGCCTAAGGACAAATTAACAACGTCGAGTCGGTCAGCAAAATCTCCGTCTCCATTTGGATCNGAAGCCCATTCCATAGCATCAACTGATAATCCTGTGGTGCCTTCACAGCCAAACACCTTAAGTGCGAACAATTGAGCCTCAGGTGCTACACCCGGACCAATTAGAAACTTATCCATTTCCAATGACTTAGTGTAACCACTCTCGTACGACTTGCCATTAGTTAGCACACCTACACCGGCGGCAATCCCTGCAACATGCGAACCATGACTATTAGCAGAACAGTCAATTGGATCTTTATCTGGCCGCGGAGCGTTAGTTCCATTGTATTCATCGCCAGCAAAGTCGTATCCTCCAACAACTTTCTTAGTTGGAAATGATCCTATTTCGATAATCTTAGGATCATTACTTTCGTAATCTGACTTCTTACCGCTACCTCCAAACATGGCATGTGTATAGTCAATTCCAGAGTCAATAATACCTATTCGAACCCCCTTACCTGTCACCGAATAATCTCCACGATTCCAAATCTTTGTCGCCTTAATAAAAGGAACACTCGATGCGGTTAACCTGTGAAATTGGGCGACATGCTTAACACCAACAACACCTCCAATATGATGCAACGTTTCAACTTGATCAATCGGCAGTCGAACTTTTACAGCATTAGCCAAGCGAAAGAATTGCGACTCCACCTTTCCTTCAACTTGTTCAAGATTTTTAATGAACAATTGCTGTTGAAGTTTTAGTTCTGCAACTCGCTTCTGAGTAGCATTGGCTATTTTCTCTGANGGTGCACCAGATTTCTGAAGGCGAATTGCAATATCAACAGCAGGCTCACCTTCAAGCTGCACATAAACNAAAGCAGACTTAACTTGAAATTCTGCACCAATTAACGCAGCAATAGAAAATATAGATGCAGCAACACATACAAGAGCAAATTGAGGGTTACGCCTAAAAGGCATGAAGAAATAATGCCATTTTAAATTTGAAACGGCGAGCCATCTAAACAAATTTAACTTGGATCATAGTTAAGGTTCGGCGCAAGCCATCTTTCAACATCTTTCTGACTCATATTCTTACGCGCAGCATAATCAATAACCTGATCTTCACCAATTTTACCAACAGCAAAATATTTAGACTTAGGATGGGAAAAATAAAGCCCACTTACAGAACTAGCCGGCCACATGGCACAACTTTCAGTTAAACGGATGCCTGTATGATTTTCAACATCTAGCAATTCCCAAAGGCGTTGCTTCTCGGTATGATCTGGGCAAGCAGGATATCCAGCAGCAGGCCTAATTCCTCGATATTTNTCACCAATCAGCTCTTCACTGCTCAAACTTTCATCTGCACCAAAACCCCATAACCTCCTAACTTCTTTATGCAAATACTCGGCAAACGCCTCTGCAAAACGGTCACCCAAGGCCTTAACCATTATAGAATTATAATCATCATTCACCGCCTCAAAAGACTTTGCAAACTCCTCAACTCCATGCCCAGTCGTTACAGCAAACGCTCCAATATGATCTGAAAAACCAGATTCTTTAGAAGCTACGTAATCAGCCAAACTGCGGTTTTCGCCATTGGATTTATCATTCTGCTGTCGAAGAAAATGAAATTTGCTTAGGCATTTTTCGCGTGAATCATCTACATAGATTTCAATATCATCACCAACACGGTTCGCAGGAAAAATTCCATAAACACATTTTGCAGTGAATAAATTCTCATTTAAGATGCGAGAAAGCAAACCTTGCGCATCGTCAAATAATTCCTTTGATTTTTCCCCGATAACCTGATCATCAAATATTTTTGGATAGCGNCCTCGAAGTTCCCAAGCATGGAAAAAAGGCGACCAGTCAATATAGTCAACCAAAGTCTCTAATGAAAAATTCGACTCGACCCTAATACCAGTAAAATCTGGCTTTGGAATATCTTCTAATTGCCATTCTATTTTTGTTGCACGCTTTCTAGCTTCAATAATATCAAGCAAAGGTTTCCCTGTACGTTTACTTAAATACTTTTGACGAAACTCTTCCTGAGTCTTTTTATTCTCTTGAATAAAAGGCTTTTTGTTTTCCTCACTGAGCAACTGACTAGCCACTCCAACAGCCTTTGAGGCATCTACAACATGTACAGTTGAATGCTCATAACCAGGTGCAATTTTTACAGCAGTATGCTCACGACTTGTTGTTGCNCCACCAATTAGCAAAGGTAAATCAAAACCCTGCCGNTGCATCTCTTTAGCAACGTGCTCCATCTCGTCTAATGATGGTGTTATTAATCCGCTTAAACCAATAATATCTACATTTTCTTCTTTAGCAGTGCTCAATATTTTTTCACAAGGAACCATTACCCCAAGATCAACAATCTCGTAATTATTACAACCAAGCACGACNCCTACTATATTTTTNCCNATATCATGAACATCCCCTTTAACGGTAGCCATGAGTATTTTGCCTTGNGATGAAGCTTTTTCACCCACTTTCTCCTCTTCCATAAAAGGTTGCAAATATGCAACCGCTTTCTTCATCACTCGTGCACTTTTCACTACCTGNGGCAGAAACATTTTNCCCTCACCAAAAAGGTCTCCNACAATATTCATTCCATTCATTAATGGACCTTCAATGACNTGTATTGGACGCCCATATTTTTTGCGNGCCTCCTCTGNATCCTCNTCAATGTAGTCAACAATACCTTTTACTAAAGCATGACTTAACCGTTCCTCAAGGGNATNACTTCGCCATGCATCAGTAATTTTTTCAGACTTATCCTGTTGTTTTACAGTCTCAGCAAATTCAACCAAACGCTCTGTTGCATTCGGATTTCGATTAAGCAATACATCCTCAACGCGTTCTAGCAAATCCGGAGGTATCTCCTCATAAACTTCAAGCATACCGGCATTCACGATACCCATATCAAGCCCTGCACCAATCGCATGATATAAAAAAGCTGAATGCATAGCCTCNCGCACNGCGTTATTTCCNCGAAAAGAAAATGATATATTACTTACCCCACCACTGACCTTTGCATGTGGCAAAGTAGATTTTATGATGCGAGTGGACTCTATAAAACTAACAGCATAATTATTATGCTCTTCCATACCCGTAGCAACAGTAAGAATGTTGGGATCAAATATTATATCCTCAGGAGGAAATCCTACTTTTTTAGTTAACAGGTTGTAGGACCTAGTACATATCTCGACTCGACGCTCCGTATTATCCGCCTGACCCTTTTCATCGAAAGCCATCACGACAACAGCCGCTCCGTATCTTCGGATTAGGCGAGCATGTTCAAGAAACTGCTCTTCCCCCTCTTTCAAACTAATAGAATTTACAACACCCTTACCTTGGATGCATTTCAAGCCCGCCTCAATTACAGACCATTTCGAACTGTCTATCATGATTGGAACGCGCGAAATATCCGGTTCAGAGGCTATTAAATTCAGAAACTTAACCATTGCAGCCTCAGAATCGAGCATCCCCTCATCCATATTGACATCTATTATCTGTGCCCCGTTCTCTACCTGTTGACGCGCAACAACTAAAGCATCCTCAAAATTTTCATTTTTAATCAGCTTAGCAAAACGCGGCGAACCGGTGACATTTGTCCGCTCGCCCACATTGACAAAATTTGAGTCTGGTCGAACAGTCAATGCTTCCATCCCACTAAGTCGCAACCAAGGCTCAGGCTTTGCCACATTCCTCGGAGCAAAGTCTTTAACTCCCTCAGAAATGAGACGTATATGTTCTGGTGTGGTACCACAACACCCTCCGACTATATTTAACCAACCATTCTGAGCCCATTCTTTAAGGTGTTGAGCTAGTGTTTCTGGTGTTTCTGGAAATCCAGTTGGCAACAAAGGATTTGGAAGACCTGCGTTGGGGTAAGTGCTAACAAAAACAGGCGAAATTTTGGACAACTCTTCAATATAAGGACGCATTTCTTTAGGCCCCAATGCGCAATTAATCCCTACACTCAATAAATCTATATTTGAAACCGAATTCCAATACGCTTCAACTGTTTGCCCAGAAAGAGTCCTTCCGCTTTGGTCAGTGATAGTAAAAGAAAGCATCACAGGCAGTCGTTTACCAAATGAATCAAACAAATTCTCAATAGCAAATAAGGCAGCTCTAGAATTAAGAGAGTCAAACACCGTCTCAACAAATAGGATATCTACCCCACCTTCAACTAGCCCTTTAGCTTGCTCAAAATAAGACTCAACAAGTTGATCATATGTTACAGCTCTAAATGAGGGATCATTTACATCAGGAGAAATTGATGCAGTACGATTTGTTGGACCTAATGCGCCAGCAACAAAACATTGTCGCTCTGGATTACTAGTCATGACACTTACTGCAGCTGACTTGGCTAGCTT
>PAOJ01000037.1 GCA_002708005.1 Verrucomicrobiales bacterium
CTAGACTGACCTTCATAAAGATTCTCGATAATATTCTGTATTGTAGAGGCATTAGCATGATCTAAAGGATAAATTTGAATCGCCTCCATACCTCCTACTGACGGAATATCCAAAGTAGTAATTACTTCCTCAATTAGCGGCAATAAATCAGACCTAGCCGCCACAATTAATGTGTTAGAGCGATCATCTCCTTGAATTGAGAATGCATCACGTGCTGCTGGAGCATCTGACACAACAGTCCCCTCTTCTTGCATATAAAGCCTTAACCTAGTTATTTGCCGACTTATTCCCTCACGCGAAGGATCGTTACTATCTTCATTAAATACGGATTGTAACATAGGCAAAACTTGATCAGTAGAAGCATGTTTTAATTTAAATATTTTCACATCCGTTACAAAGTTCTCAACATCCTTATCGAGATCCGCAATTAATCTTTCAGCTAGGTCAACAGAATCAGGACTTCCGCTCATGATGATACTATTACTTCGGTCATCTACTCCAAGGTTTAATTGATCAACTAAGGCTTTCCCTCCACTTCCTTCTGGCTCTGCTTTCCCTCCAGGTCCCTCTCCAAGCGATTGACTTTGTGAAAATATATTCTCCAGAGTATCTCGAACATCTTCTGCATTAGCGGAACTTAAAGCTACAACTCGAATAGTCACACCATCAATCACAGAAACTGAATCCATCAAACTAACAAACGCTTTTAAAGCGACCATATTATCAGGCGTAGAAGTGACGATCAGTCTGTTGATCCTATCTGAAGATTCACCAAAAATCTTAATTGGCTTAGTTAAATCCAATTGAATTGACTGTCCTTCATTATTGGTGAGATTTAATTTCTGAATCTGCTCAACCAAGTTTTGAGCTTCTTCTGTAAGCCCTCCCTCACTTGCATCTGAACGAATCATAGTTTGTACAATCTGAGCTAAATTCTCAGCATTAGCCTTGCGAAGTTCTATAATTTCAACATCGGCCTCAGCAAAGGCTGGAGGAATATCAATTCGTTCTATGATTTCGGAAATTTGATCGAACATATCTGGTCTAGCCAAGACAACTACCGATTCCGTTCTTGCATCTGGCCTCACATCTAAAATTTCACCCGGACTAGTTACTTTTAATTCTTCAAAATATTCTTGAAGGTATTCAACAGCATCGTCAGGTTTTGCATTTCGTAATTCAAAAAACCTCATGTCAACTTGACTTAAACTAGGCTTGTCCAGCTTTTCGACCAGTATATCGATGTATTCAAAATCTAGTGCTTCTCCCCTAATGATAACGGATCGAGTTCGCAAATCCGGAACGGCCACAACCTTAGGTGGTTGAGGAACCTTTTTAGTCTTTCCATCTTCGATTACTGTTTTTTCAGGCCTAGAATAAATTTCTAAAATTGCCTTGGCCAATCCTTCAGGATCCGCTTCCTTCAACTCATAAGTACGAAACTCCGCATCACTTTCAATAATTGTATAATTCAGGTCATCTACAATACGAGAAACACGATCCAGTTCATTCGACTTTCCTGAGGCTAAAATTGCATTAATTTTTTCATCTACCGCAATATATATTACCCCATCATCTTCAGCAGGCTCTTCCTGCTTGTTTTTATCGTCGTCATTAACGTCAGGAAGTTGATCTACCAATTTTATAGTTACCCCTGATAGCCGGGAATAAAATCCAGTTAAAGTTTCTGCAAGGTCNCTAGCTGGAACNCCCTCNGATGAAATCACCCTAATCTGCAGAGTCTTATCCANAGCTGCTTCATCCAANTTACTGATCATTTCATCGATTTCNGCAATNTGATCTGCAGTTGCAATTAAAGTTATACTNTTAGTGAAAAGNTCCGGAGTAATNATTGGCTGTTTNGCTTCATCTAGCNNACNNAAAAGNTGAATAATCTGNTCAGANACNGTGACTGCATCAGNATTTTCAAGAAGCACATAATGAATTTGTCGAGGNACTCTTTCNGGCTTNGAATCAAGCATTGATAAAAGATTCGTTACNAGTGGCAANTGNTCCTTNGGAACCAAAACAAATAAACTATTTGATTCAAGATTCGGCCAAATTTCCACTAAATCTTTTATTTGCCGNCTATTNATTTTGGATTTTGGATTTAACGACAACACCTGTTCCACCATACTTTCNAGAATCTCACCAACTGCTTCAGCTTCAGTATGTTCTAATTTAAATAGCTGAACCTCNGCATTACCAACAGAATCCTCNGGTTTNACATCCAGCATGCNAATTAGCTTTTTTGCAACTGGTATTTGATCAGGGGGAACTAGAACAAANATACTGTTTGTGTCACCATGGGGCCATATNCTTACCAATCTNGCCATTTGGGAAGTCGTNAACCCGGGTCTCGGATTCAAATAAAANANNCGNTCCATCATATCNTCNAANAAATTTGATACTTCTTCCGCATCTCCAAATTGCAAAGGGAATAACTGAATCTCTCCTANCTGNTCTTGCACNTCACTGGAAGTNTCCAACATTTTCACCAATCTTTCTGTCAACGCCTGAAGATCAGGAGGAACAACAGCCATNAGAATATTACTATCCTCATGTGACCAAAAACGNACTGAGTATNTTCGNGCTCTNCTCTCCTCTTCNGTNCCNGGCGCTAATTGAGCCATACGATCTATTATATCCTCNAATACAGTCCCTAGNCTTGAAGCNCGGGCATGTTCTATNGGNTAAACCTTTAACTCCCCACTTTGAAGTGCCTCTTCTGTNTTTTGGTCCAGTAGNGGAAGNAGCTTTTCAACTAAAGCNGTTTGNCTTGGNGGGACCAAAACAAACAAAGTCTTTGTCGNCTCATCACCCCACACTCTAACTGAATAGCGCCTACGNNNTCGATCTTCAGAGGATCCNGGCATTAACATAAGCACTCGCTCAATCATATCTTCGAGTGTTTGACTTACTGATTTAACCTCGCCATTTTCAAGTTTGTATATCTTGATATCCACACCGCCTTCGGTTTCCCCTTTAATGTCAAGTTGTCGAACTAACTCAGTTACTGTTTTCACCTGCTCCAATGGCCCAACAATCAGCAAACTATTTGAATTAACCTCAGGAGTAACTGTGACTTCCGGATTCTCATTTTCCGTACTGCTACTTCTACTTCTAGAAGAACTACTGCTTCTTCTGGAAGAACTACTTCGCGCACTTTCACCACCTTGAAGTGCTCTATTTACAGCATCTGCAACCGAAGCCGCTTCTGCTTTTTCAAGATGAACAACTTCCATAACAGAAGCCTCAGGACGCTCCATATTATCAAGTGTTTGCACTAGATCTTCTGCCATTAAAAGTTGCGCTGGGCTACCCTGCACAATTACTGCATTAATTGCTTTGGCAGATGTCACCTTTGCCTTCGCTTGCTGAGATGAACTTCGACCGTATCGATATCGATAGTAACTACTACTTCGAGAACTACTACTAGACGAAGTCTCTTCTGCCCCTAACATTTCACGTAAAACCTTGGCAATATCTTCCGANTCNCCTCTGACTAAACGGAAAGTCTTTATCCCGTGAGTCACTTCAGCGGCTGTTTGAAAATCCTCTATAAGTTTTTCTATTTTTTTAAACTGCTCTTGAGTCGCCGCTACCAACAAATGCTTTGTGTCTTCATCGGCCTCAAATTTNGGCTGAATAGAACCACTCGNAGAACCCTCTGGACTTTCAAAAATTTTATTTAGCGCTTGGGCNAAGTCGCCTGTATCACCTTCCTTTAATCTATAGGATCTTACCTCAACTTCACCGGAAACAGCGGGAGCATCTAGTTTAATTACCAATTCCTTGACTTTGGCTATATCCACTTGCAGGCCGGAAACTACCAATGATTTATCATCTACAGAGGAAGTAACAGAGAGCTTCATATTATTATCTGGAAGATCCAATTCAGCAGAGAAAACATTTGCAATAACACTCATCATTGATGCTGCTGATCCATTTTTTAGAGGATAAACTACTGTCTTTCGATCTCCTACAACGGATTCTTGATCAAGTGTATCTATAACACCTTTAATTAATGGAAACTGAAGGGTATTCGCTGTTACTATCAATCGATCTCCAACTGGATCAGCGATAATCATTGCGTCGGAATCACCCAACTCACTCTGCCCCTTCATCTGATCCATATATACCTCCATAGCCTGTGAAGCCGTCACCTCAGATTTAGAATTCGATAAAGTGAAAACCTTAACCTCTCTATCCGGCTTATCAGAAACATTGTCCAACTGCTCAATAATTACCGATGCAGTCTGTAAATTTTCCGGGGTCCCAGATGCAACTAGCGAATTACTTTTCACATCCGGCGTGGCACTTAATCCAGAAATAGCGCCAGTCAAAATCGAGGCTACTTGAACAGGATCATTAGACTTTAACTTAAAAACACGTGTGCCAGCTGGCTGNAAACTAACCTTATCAAGTTGATTTATTAATTCCTCAAGCACATCAAACTCATCATCTGGCGCCATTACAATTAACCGATTTGCTGTTGCGTCAGATAACACCAAAGCCTGATCGGGATCCGCTCCTGGTTTATCCTTAAGTTTCTCTGTGTAAAGCTGTGTAACAGTCGGAGCTAAAGTTGCAGCCTCTGTATTATTCAGATTATAGACTCTAGTAATCCTCGGACGTGACTTACTGTTTTTCAGTCGTAACTCAGCAATAATCTCTTCTATTGCCTTAATATGATCTTTTGAACCACTGATAATTAGTGAAGCAGCGGATGGGTCAGAAATAATCTGCGCATCAGCCGGCTCTTGCACATTATCTTTGTAACGATCCAAATAAACTTGCTGAACCAATGGCTGCAATCTTTCTACTTCACTAATATCCCCTAATTCAATAACTCGGGAAATTCGATCCGCTTCAATATTTGCTGGCGCCTCCAATTCAGAAACCATCTGCCTTATTTCAGCAATCTGTGCTGGGGTTCCCATAACAACAACCTGTTTATCACTTGCACCATTTAAAATTGTTGCAGGATTACCGGGCAAACCGTCGACTTTGGCTTCGTAAGCACTTATCAAAACTGGTACAAGAATGGTCGCGTCACCCTGATCCAACTCAACAACAACGACTTCGCGCTTCGACGATTCTGGAGAGACTAAGAGCCCACTTACCACATCCTCTGCCTGCTTAACCATCTCTGAAGGCGCAACAATAATAAGCCGCTTTCCACTTGGCTCGTGATTGAAACTAACATTAGTTGAGCCTTCCACTCCTCTCATTTGCGCACCCCAGACCTGTCCAGCAAGCTTTGAAAGCGATTCTCCCTCCTCATTTGGAAGTTCAATAACTTTAATTTCTTTAGGCTGAATTGGATTTCCAACGTCTAATTGTTCTACAATCATTCCTACCGCAAGCAAATCTTCCGGTTTGCCTGCAACGATAAGAAGGTTACTAACTTCATCAGCTGCAACACTTACCCGACGTGTAACCCTGCCTCGATAATCAGTTGTAACAAATGTGTTTTTAATGATTTCAGAAATCTTTTTTGCATCAGCAGACTTAACCTTGAAAATCCGATTTCCTGCTGACTGACGAGTAGTGGAATCTAATTGCTTAACTAACTTATCAATTTCGTCTATTTCATCTTTGTTTCCGGTAATAATAATTCGATTAGCAGTATCATCCACAGTAATTGTTGATCGNGGCTTATACCCTCCTCCTTTACGGTCTTTCATTAAAGCTGTGAACAGCTCAGTGACTAATGGTCCTATCTTAATGGCTTCTCCAGCTCTTAACTCCAAAATTCTTAGCTCTAATGGCTCCTGGCGATTATCACTATCAAGTTGACGAATAACTCCCTCGGCAGCCGCAACGGATTTTTCTGCACCACTCAATATAAGGCTATTACTTGAATCATCAACTAATAGCGTGACCTTGCCCCGATTAGATCCAGCATTGAAACTTTTCTCAATCAATCCAGACATGTTAGCCGCATTGGCCGAATTTAAACGAACAACCTGAGTGACTTTCTGCCCCCCACTTTTTCCATTTGATGGTCCAAGCATACGCACTAATCCTTCTACCCTTCCCACTTCCTTTTGAGGGCCACTAATAACAACACGGTCATCATCAGAATCTGCTAAAATAGTTGCTGCATTCGCTTGTCGATCCGGGTCATCACGTAACTGATCTTCATACAACTTACTAACGGACTTCACAATCTCGGCAGCTTGCCCTACAGGCACATCAACAAACTTAAATTGATGAGGACCAAGATCCACTCTCCCCTCGTTAAAATCCTGAGCAAATGCCTCTATCTGCTTATATTCAAGTTCAGTCCCCACAACAACCAATCTCGTTCCATCTTTATCACTAAAAATTTGAGGCTTAGCCCCATCAGCTGAAATTTGTTTTTCAAATAGCCGTTTAGTAAGTTCAGCCAATTCCAGACCATTACGATCCTTCAATCGTAATACTCGCATTTCACGTTTGGCCGGTTCAGGAGATTGCGTAACAGTTGCGACTATTTGATCAATGATAATGAATTGCTCCTCTGTAGCAGTCAGCACCAAACGACTTCCTGGTTCATCTGGAAGAATCAAAGGTCGAGGCATCTTTGAAAACTTAACTTCCTGCATTCTTTGATCGATCAATTTTTGAATAGATTGAACCATCTCTTTGAATTTACCTCTCTCACGGCGAGGCAAACTAATTGAACGTATTTCACGCTCAAGAACCAAAGAACCTGTTGACCGATACTCATCAAGAAATTCCATGACTCGATCATGCTGATTTTTAGTCGATAAAACTATTAAACGCTTCCCTCCAGTATCCTCCACTATTTGAGGAGACGGCCCTTCGCTAGGCTTGTCGTTTTCAAACAACCGATTAATTAGAGGTATAACTTTTCGAGATTCAGCACCCTCAAGATCTACAAAACGCATAGTGCGAGATGGCATTAAAGGCAAAACNTCCAAAGACTTCACTACTTGCTCAACTACTTGATGCTGCCTTGAGCTTGCAGTCACGATCACTCGATTATTCTCNCGGTCTTGAATCATTCTGGGTTTTGGCTGCTCCTTAAATGGAACTTCATTCATTCGCTCATTTACAAGTGATTCAATGTTTCGAAAAATGCGATCCACCCTGTGATTGACCAAAGGCAACATCACTGTCGAACGAGGCTCTGAAACAGGCTCTTTTAGACCTATTTCAAGCTGTCGTATGATCGTCTCTGCGGTGTCAACATCCCCAGGAGAACCCGTTACGATCAAGCTACGAGAAGCATCGTCTTTTGAAATCGCCAACCGAGGCCTTGGATCACCAGAAGGGAATATATCTGATGTTGCGTTCTCAACTGCTTTACTGAGAGTTTCTAGATCAAGCGACTTAATTCTATAAACACGTGTAATATTAACTGTAGAGCCTGATTTACGAGGACCACCTGCAGACCCAGTTCCATCTACTTGTAGTACAAATTTCTCAATCAGCTCTAGTTGCCCAGACACAGGGGCTGAGGCAATAATACGATTAAGTTTATTATCAACAATAATACGGGCCTTAAGTTTGGCTGGCTCAGAAGTGTCNCCCTTTTGCGCAACACCTTCTACCCCTTCACGAATCATGGAAGCCAACTCTTCTGCAGTCATTTTAGCCGGATGAAAAATTTTCACATCGCCAGCCTTGCCCTCTCCAGTCTCAAACTGCATTAGGAGAGTACTAGCTAATTCAACTTGCTCTGAAGGACCAAACAAAACCATTGTCCGAGATGCCTCATCGTAGACTGCGGTAACATAAGTCGCAGGTTCGGGATCAAAAGAATCATACCTCTTGGTCTTATCATTAAACTTAAGCCTTTTAGGCACAGAAGATTTACCAAATGTCTTATTGATAAGCTCAGCTACAACAGCACCAGAAGAATGTTTTAATGAATGCGTTTTCATCAAACGCTCTGCTGANGGCCCAACATCAATTTCAGCTAATAACTGACGAATTCTCTGAATACTTTCTAGTCGATCTGTAATAATTAAGCCCTTTCCACGAGACAAAGGAGCAATGGAACCTGCGCTAGTTAATAATGAAGTTGCTGCTGTTGAAACCTCTGCAGCATCAAGATGCTGTAATTGGATGACAAATGTAACAATTTGCCCCGGCCTTACATCGCCAGAAACATCTGAACCTCTCAACACTTTTAATGGTAGTTTTTTAAGGTTCTCTAACTTCGTCAATTGTAAGAATCGCCCGTTTTCAACAAGAGCAACTCCTTTCATAGATAAAATTACATTAAACACATCTAAAGCCTCACGATAAGAATAAGGCTCAGGATCAAAAAACGTTAGAGTGCCTTCTAGGGATGATTCTACAATTAAGGGCTTATTGGCCATTTGAGAAAATCTCTGTAAAGCATCTGTATATGGAACACCCTCAAACTGAATACGAATATCACGTTTTTGCTTTTCTTGATCATCCGAATTTTTAACTACAGCTTCATCGATATTCGTGTTTGAAACTTTATTGAGTGTATTAGCTTCATCGTCCACAGCGGTTAATTCGCAAAATGGATTAGCCATACTAAGCAACAAACATGTAATTAATCTAAAATAATTCATCTTATTATAAACAGATCTAAATAATGCAATTATGCATAAATAAACCCCCTAGGTAACGAAGCCGTTACCCCACAAGAGTAAAGACCGTTCGAATCAACATGTCCATGGGGACTTATTCACAACTTTCCCACAAGTTGAACACAGCTTGGATAGAAGAGTTATATTTGTTAATAAATACCCAAGCATGACTGAATCACAGCATAAAGTATTCAATAAAAAACCTCGCTGGTGGCCAGCTATCATTATTTGCACTGTTCTTTTAGTTATAATTTTCTTTACTGACCAAGACTTTAATTTAGGAAGCTCAGAAGGTGACAATCATCAAAAACAAGTCTTTAAGACGATTGGAACCACTGTAATTGGATCATTTTTACTTCTTTTATGGGCACTCTTTTTCTCACGGTTTTCAGGAATCACACGCCTTAAAATAATTGGTAGNCTTACTTTAACTATAAGTATTTTTCTTACCTGCTTTCGGTTTAGCCAGTTCAGCGGCAACATGGTGCCGATTTTTGAATGGCGATGGTCTCAAAGAGATCTTCCTACTGCAAAAAAACAGCAGTCAGGAAATCTGAAAGAAAAAACAGAACCAGATTATTTATCAGAACTATCTTTTGCACAGTTCCTAGGACCAAATCGAGATTGTAAAANACCAGGATCCGANCTCGCAACAGANTGGGTTAANAANCCACCTAAACAACTTTGGAGACAACCGATTGGAGCCGCTTGGTCCGGTTTTTCAATTTCTGGTCATCGCGCAATCACTCAAGAACAACGCAAGGAAAATGAATCCGTCTCCTGCTATCATATTGAAACAGGTGAAGTACTTTGGATCACAGAGCACCCTGGTCACTATAACACCTCTATNGCTGGAGAAGGCCCACGAGCAACCCCAGCAATTTATAATAATAAAGTTTTCGCACTAGGAGCTGAAGGTACATTAAGCTGCCTTGAACTTGCTGATGGTAAAATAATTTGGCAACGCAATCTAGTATCCGATGCTGAATTAGACTCGAATGAACCAAAAGACCAAACCGGGGCATCGAAGCCTCGCAATAAAAGCAAGGAATGGGGATTTAGCAGTTCCCCTCTCGTTTTCGATAACAAGGTAATTGTTAGCGCAGGAGGCGAAAATGGAAAATCACTCATTGCATATGATATAAATAACGGCAACCCAATCTGGAAAGCTGGCAGCAGTCCTGCCGGTTACAGCTCAGCCATTACTTTTGTTACCAACAACGAACAACAAATATTAATTTTTAATCATGATGGCCTATCAGCCCACTCCCCTGAAGACGGCAAGGTTTTATGGACATTTCCATGGGCCACTTCAACTCCACATGTTGCGGTTCCACTAATAATTTCGGAAAACAAATTATTAGTTAGCCTAGGCTATGGAAATGGAAGCAAACTGATTGAATTATCAAATCAGAATGGCACTTACACTACTAAAGCACTTTGGCATTCGCGCAGAATGAAAGCCAAATTTACTAATCTCATTTTTCACAACAATCATATCTTCGGATTAGATGACGGTATCTTCTCTTGTATAGAGATCGAAAAAGGNCGACCTAAATGGAAAGATGGCCGCTACGGACACGGGCAGATCCTTCTACGCAATAATCATATTCTNATTATGGCCGAAAATGGTGAATTAATTATGCTTGATGCAAATCCTGAAAAGCATAATGAGCTCACAAGATTCTCTGCACTTGACGGCAAAACTTGGAATCCACCTTCATTAGCAGGTGAATACTTACTCGTTCGCAATCATCGCGAAGCTGCATGCTATAAACTNCCGCTAAAATCCCCTNAGATCGTTATAGNTNAATGAAAGAGGATTTNATTCGCAGNAAAGAACGATGGGCAAAAAAAATGTCCACAAAAGAACGNAGCAGTCGCACCANTGCTGGNCGACTCCCTCCAGGCCAACATGAAGTAAGCAATTTCCCTGTTTTAGATTTGGGAGTTCATCCAAAAATTNCATTAGNTGACTGGCANTTAAAAATCCATGGAGAAGTCGAAAAACCGACAACATTAAATTGGAAACANTTTATGGAATTACCTCAATTTTGTGATATTAGCGACTTTCATTGCGTCACAACATGGAGCCAATTTAANATGGAATTTGAAGGTGTAGCTTTTTTCACTTTAGCAGATCTTGTTAAGCCAACAGCAAGGGCCTCACATATATTTTTCATTGGATATGATGATTACACTACNAATACAACTCTCGAAGCATGCATGGACGATGATGTAATGATCGCTCACTCATGGAATGGCCAAGCCCTTACACTTGAACACGGCGGACCAGCTCGAGTGATAATTCCAAAACTCTACGCATGGAAAGGCGCCAAATTTATTAATGAAATAATCTTTCGGGACCATGATGAACTTGGCTTTTGGGAGAACCGAGGATACTCAAACACAGCCAATCCATTTATTGAAGATCGTTTTGCTTGAAAAAATTTAACTTAAGCCAATATGCCCTCAACAATTTTTGGCGAATTCTCTGGACCAATTAACCTCTGATCCAATCCTTGATAGCGATAGCTAAATTTAAATGGATCTAAACCAAGTAGTTTTAGAATAGTTGCCTGCAAATCATGAACATGAACTGGATTATTAGCTACAGTGTAACCTAATTCGTCTGTCTCTCCATAAGTTATACCATGATTCAGGCCACCTCCGGCCATCCAAACTGTAAAACAATCAGGATGATGATCACGGCCGAGAAACTTTGACCCATTACGTTCCTCATTCATGGATGTACGACCGAACTCACCACCCCAAACAACAAGAGTTTCATCTAACAATCCTCGCTGTTTAAGGTCCTTTAAAAGCGCNGTTACCGACTTATCATTACCACCGCATTTAATTGGCAATTGCTTAACCAAATCGTTACTAGCTCCAGTCCCATGAAAATCCCATCCCCAATCAAACAACTGAACAAAACGCACACCTTGTTCGACTAAACGGCGAGCCAACAAACAATTATTAGCGAATGAAGCTTTACCAGGCTGGGCGCCATACTGATCAATGGTTGTTTTAGATTCACGGGAAATATCCATTACTTCCGGCACACTAATCTGCATACGATAGGCNAACTCATACTGATTAATCCTAGAGAGCGTTTCAGGATCACCAATTTCTCGATACTCTTGCTTATTCAACTTCTTTAAGGCATCTAAGCTTCGTCGACGAACATCTCGACTCATGCCTTTTGGATTAGAAACATAAAGTATAGGATCACCTGTACTTCGACATTGAACACCCTGATATACTGAAGGCAAATAACCACTGCCCCAAAGACTTTTACCGCCAGAAGGATCCGTGCCTCCAGAAATCAATACCACAAAACCTGGTAAATTTGCGTTCTCTGAACCCAAACCATAAGTCACCCAAGAACCCATCGAAGCAGCACCGTTCCTAGGTGAGCCTGTATATAAAAGCATTTGCGCCGGTGCATGATTGAACTGATCGGTGTACATTGACTTAATAAAGGTCAAGTCATCGGCCATATCTGTCAATTGCGGATACATATTACTCACCCACTGACCATTTTGACCGTANTGTTTGAATTTATGCGGAGAACCGAGCAGTTTAGGGTGCCCTTTAATGAATGGGAGCCTACGCCCCTCGATAAATTCTTTTGGACATGGAGTGTTATTCAACTCATTTAGTTTTGGCTTGTAGTCAAATAGGTCTAACTGAGGAGGTGACCCTGCCATATGAAGATAAATTACATTCTTTATTTTCGCCTTTGAGTGGGATCTNCGAGCCGAGAGAGGCTCAACAGNAGCACCTGCTTTNCCCATTAAGGACCCAAGCGCCAAAGAACCAAGACCAACTTGACAACGATTAAGAAAGTGTCGTCGAGTGATGAATTGAGCCTGTTGTGAATTTAGATTCATTATTTAATCAATTATTAACCCTTCATTAAAATCGCATCCAGATTTAGCAGGACATTAGCTAGTACGGTAAAAGCAGCCATTTCCGAAATATTCGCACCAATTGGTAATGGCGCAATTTTACCATATAAATTTTTAGCTGCTTCAGTTTCCTTTGCATAGTAGGCCAACTCGCTTTCGTAAAGCTCCGATAATGCCGAAAACCGATTTACCTCAGGTGGCTTAGATAACGTCAATCTCAAAGCATATTTTATTCTATCTTGCGCTGTTACGCCTCCTTCTTTGTAAATACGATATGCCATTGCTTGTGCAAATTCGACATATGCTTCGTCATTCATTGTAACAAATGACTGTAANGGTGTATTGGTTCTAATTCTACGAACAGCGCAAATCTCCCTGCTTGGAGCATCAAATGTTGCCATCGAAGGATAAGGAACTGTTCGCCGTAGGAACGTATAAAAACCTCTACGATAACGATCTTCTCCGCTACTTGTCGCCCAATTACGTTGACCATTGAAGGCAGCCTGCCAAAGATTAGGAGGTTGAGGTGGATAAACAGATGGCCCATACATTTTTTTGCTTTTCAAACCACTTAAAGCCAATGCNTGGTCTCTAACCATTTCCGCTTCCAAGCGGAATCTTGGACCACGNCCAAGGCGGATATTGCGAAAATCACTTTCNGCCAATTCACCATGCACTTTTGCCGACTGAGAATATGTAGCTGACATAACTATCGTCTTAATAAGACTTTTCATGTCCCAACCCTTTTCTTGAAACTCAACTGCTAACCAATCTAACAACTCAGGATGATCAGGAAGATTTCCCTGTGTCCCAAAATCCTCCTCTGAATCAAGTAGCCCCCTGCCAAAAAATTGAGCCCAAAAGCGATTAACAGCAACACGTGCTGTAAGAGGATTGTCTTCCTGCAACAACCATTTCGCGACTCCTAAGCGGTTAAGTGGCACCCCTTTCTTTGGTTTATGAAAAGCCTCAGGAAAACCGGCCTGCACTTGTTCGCCTTTTGACAAAAAATTCCCTTTAACCAACAAATGTGTCTTACGCCGCTTACTTTTTGGCAATTCCTGCATATAAGGAGTAGTGACTATAGAATCACGTAATTTTTTTTCGTCTTTTTTCTTTAACTCTATCTGCTTACGTAACGGATCCAGTTCTTTTGCAAAAGTGCGATAGTGTGCCTCGATTTTATTACGCTGCAAACTTGTACGATCTGATTCAGCTACAAGTAATATCGGCAAAATGTCTTCAGGAAAGTCAGCTCCTTTTAAATCAAAATAAAAACCACTTTTGCCATCCTTATTTACTATTTTTACTAGGATTTCATTCTCTCCCTTATCAAGTGAAACTGTCACTACCTCTTGATCCGGCTTTGCATCTCGCTTCATTTTTTTTGCCAAAACTTCACGACCGTTCAACCAAACCTTAATTCCGCCCCCACTCCCCAATGATATTTTTTGAGAACCCTCAATTTGCGCTACCAGCTTTCGACGTAAATAAATCGTTTCATTCGAACCTAATTTCAAATCATGAACTTCAGCATCATTCCATTGAGACTTAGTTAGCCATTCAATATTAGATTCTCCAGAATCGGCTGTTCGCGAAAAAACCTGAACTTCAGCAAGCGACAATATGGGTTCATTCCTACCTTTTACAGGTAATAACTCCAATCGAACTATAGACACCTCTCTTTTNGCATTAAANGGAATTGAAAATCCCTCGCCAGATTNAGGATTACCCTTATTTTCAGGAAAAAAATCTTCTTGAAATAGAACCTCACGCTTCGAATCTAACCCTAATATACGGAACGCTGACAAGCGCTCGGAAGCTTCAGCCCTATTCCAAAGCACAACCTGTGACACATCAGTTGGCTTTNATAAAACGACTTCCCACCACGGTGATTTATCATCAGGGTTTTGTGTGTGAGTTACAGAATTATCAGCATAAAGCCCTGACGTGTTCCCATCGATAGCCAATTTAGCGTAGCCATCGTAAGCTGTTGATGACTGTCTAGCGGCTCCTTGAGGAGCAACGTTCAAACCAATCGCTAAACTTTCAGGCTCAAAAGAATAGCTAAACGCTGCGTCAAATGAATCTGCCTTAAAGGGGCCAACAGCTTCCCAAGCAGACTGTTTTGGTTTTGGTTTTGCTAAATCACGCAAAGATTTCAGCTCCCAATTCTGCTGTCCATTTGCCAATTCTGGAGTATGTATATTTAACTTGGACTCAAGAGATTTAATCTCTTTTGAAATAGAATCTATTTTTTCACTTTGTTCCTTAGTCGGATAAGGTAAACGAGGAGAATCATCACCTCTATCAGCATCTTTACTCTGATTGAAAAATGAATAAAATTGGTAATACTCCTTTTGAGTAATAGGGTCATATTTGTGGGTATGACATTTTGCGCATCCCATTGTCAACCCCATCCAAACCTGCATAGTGGTATCTACACGATCGCGAACTGCCTCAGTTCTAAACTCTTCATCATCAGTTCCACCTTCAGTGTTAGTTTTAGTATTACGATGAAATGCTGTAGCTAATAACTGGTCTCTGCTTGGCTTCGTTAAAAGATCCCCCGCCAACTGATCTACAGTGAACTGATCATAAGGCATGTTTTTATTGAAGGCATCAATCACCCAATCACGATATTTCCAAATTACTCTCAGAGGATCTGATCCGTATCCCGAAGAATCAGCAAACCGAGCTAAATCAAGCCAGAGACGAGCCCAGCGCTCGCCGTAAGCTGGACGAGACAAAAGATCATCCACTAGCGACTCATACGCATTTAACCTCTTATCATTCAAGAAAGCCTCAACTTCAGCAGGACTAGGAGGAAGTCCTGTAAGATCTAAAGAAAGACGACGAATAATCGTGTAGCGATCTGCCTTCTTGTTGGGGTGATGCCCTGTCGCTTCCAAATCAGATAAAATAAAATTATCAATAGCGTTTCTCACCCAATCACGATCTTTTACTTCTGGAATTTTTGGGCGTACAGGAGGGACAAATGCCCAGTGTCTATCATAAACGACACCACCATCAATCCACTTGCCTATTAATTCTATTTCTTCAGTAGTCAACTCATGACCGCTGTCTGGAGGCGGCATAAGCTCATCTTTATCGGCAACCAATAATCTGGCATATAATTCGCTCTCATTTCTTTTGCCAAGTACTACGACAGGATTACCTTTACGTTCAGCGACAATTCCTTCTCGAATATCTAAACGCAAACCCGCCTTACGAGAGCCATCATCTGGCCCGTGACATGAAAAACAATTGCGAGAAAGCACCGGGCGAATATCACGATTATAATCAATCGAATTACCGCTGACTGCTTGATTATAAAAACAAACAATAAAACAAAACCCGAAAACAAATATCTGTTGTTTTAGAGAAAATCTCACGCCTTTAAGAAAAAATGACACCGAATCCANCGATGCACCAGTCTTTAGTTGCAGTCTAATCTCAAATAATTAATTCAATAACTACTTCGGACGCTGACCCGGTATTTTCCAGTTTTTATGCCAACGAAACTGCCAAAGCTTTTCGTTGGAAGCCATTTCCGCATGACCATCATAAAACACTAAGTTGATAGCACCCGGCAAAATACTGTTTTTGAACTGGGCAGAGGGCAAAGCCATATTTCCTGCTGAATATTTATGACGAGCCAATGTAATTCTTGCCATCCCGGCATTTTGTCCCGCATTACCACTGGTCAAATTACTAGCCGCGCGATCTTTTTCCTGGGGCCATGCATCAACCCACATTGAGTCACAAAAAATAGGGCTCTCACTAGAGTAACGAACATCTGAATCAAGTCGAAAGGCATTCTTAACAGACGGATACAGCCCAGCACCATCAGGCCAATCACCAGAATAAAACCAACCATTCAAAGCATAGCTTCCAGTCCATTTAGGCTCTCTGGTGTCTGGCCNCATTTCATTTGACCAAACCCAAGCTGAAGTCGAAGTCCCTGGTTTTCCTTTTTTGTAAGGTGCTGTAGGACAAAGTCGCACTGCATCAACCTCTGCGTAATATTTAGCTATAGAAGCCATCCAAAGCATGTTCTGACCTCGACGAACTCCTCCACTATAAGAGGGCGTCCTNCCGGTTTCATTGGAATATAAAAAAAATCCAAGACCCAGTTGCTTAACATTGTTCAGACACTTAATTTCACCCGCCTTGCCTTTTGCCTTAGCTAAAGCAGGTAAAAGCAAACCAGCTAAAATCGCAATTATAGCAATCACGACAAGTAATTCAATTAAGGTAAAACCATTATTATTGGAATGATCCTTTTTCACTGAATTGTAATATTTAACAGCCCAATTATGCTTATTATGAAGAAAAAACAAATAAGAATATCTAACATCAAAACGAGCATAATATATAATTCCTGCTAATTCCTGCTAATTCCAGCTATTAATCAGCATTAATATGAATTATAATTTATTAATCATTGGCAAAAAACCCATGACGTCAATAAATCCTTGATCTACTATCCCCTCACCAATCAAATGAAATTAGAAAAGAAAATTACTCTTATCGNCTTAATTGCTCTCTTNGCCTTNCAAAATCAATCTATATACGCTGAAGAGCCAAAAACCATTGATAAACCAATTACTCAGGCAATCATAACCGGTANTGAGCTTGGTTGGCGACCGATGACGAAGGATGATTTTGTAAACGTCAANTGTAATGATGATACATGGTCTTTCGAGGGTAATCTNATAAAATGCACAGGNAATCCAGTTGGCGTAATTCGCACTAAAAAAANNGTNAAAAATTTGGAGCTTGTTGTTGAATGGAAGCACAAAAAATACGGAGGAAACTCCGGTGTGTTTCTNTGGGCTACTCCAGACAGCATCGAAAGACTTGANCANGGNAAAGGCAGNCTACCCGCCGGAATAGAAGTTCAAGTACTCGATCTTGGTTACTCAGAACTATACGAAAAACANCATAAAAAACCNTCTGATTGGTTCACATCACACGGCGATGTTTTTCCCACACAAAACGCTAAAATGAAACCATTCCCTCCAGTCGCTCCGAACGGTAAACGCAGTTTCCCTTCAAAAAACACAACTAAGGGCATCAATCAATGGAACCATTACTACATTCGCGCAATCAACGGTGAAGTGCGATTGTGGGTTAACGGCGTCGAAGTCTCCGGTGGTACTAATTGCCAACCAGCAATCGGCTATCTCTGCCTCGAATCCGAAGGCGCACCNATAGAATTTCGAAACCTTCGCATCCGCGAACTACCTTAAACAACCAATACCACTTGGCCTCTCAATATCATGAAACGCATTAGTAGAGACCAAGCACGGAAGTTTGCCTTTGACTGGCGCGACGAACCACTGCTACAGGTCGACTGTGGAGAGTTGATCGAAATCGAGACTTGGGATGCCGGCTCCGGATTTTTCAAGTCCCCCGATGACAAGGCAATCCCAAAAAATCGACCAGGTTTCGACAAGCATCCCCCGCTGGCTAATCCCATCGGCGGTCCCATTTACATAAAAGGAGCAGAACCAGGGGACATGCTGACAATTAAAATCGACGATATCCTAGTTGGCGACTATTCGTGGGTTGCAATCGGCCCAAACCGAGGCCCGCTTGGACAATCTACGAGCTGGCCAAACCTTTCTGAAAAATACACCACAAAAATTTTTAAACACATAGCTGGNCCAAGCGGCACAATGAGGGACGGCACAATGCAATTTAGCGACGATATTAATTGGCCTATTACCCCATTCATCGGAACAATTGGCGTCGCTCCAGAACGTGAAGTATGCACTAGCATCGATGGTCAGGGCGCTTGGGGTGGCAATCTGGATATCCGTGATGTNGCGGTNGGNAATAGCATTCATCTACCAGTATTTCATAAAGGCGCGCTCTTTTACCTCGGAGACGTTCACGCAAGTCAAGGGGACACGGAATATACCGGCACAGCAGCAGAAACCTGTGCCACAGTTAGAGTCAAATTCCAATTAACCAAAAGCTCACGACTAACAACAATGCGCATTGAAAAAANCGACTCTATCATTGCCATCCACGCAACAAGACCTCTAGAAACCGCCGTGAANAACGCAACACAGAACCTCATGNAATGGCTCGTGGATGAGTACGGNTTTTCACAGGAGAACGCCTATTGTCTGGTCAGCACCTGCCCATATTTTCGAATTAATATATACCAAATGCTCGTAAGCACCGGTATGGACTTTGTCGCCGGCGCAGAACTTCCCAAAGAATTCCTAGGTTAANTCAAAAGAGNTTTTAAAAAGATCTATTTCAAAGCCCAATCAAAGAAGCCCATCGCGTCAAGATCAGATCGAAGAGCCAACTCTNCATCCTGTTTCAGTCGAGTTATTGGAGGCCTAACAGGACCACAGTCCACCCCAGCAAACCCAACCGCCGCCTTGCATGCACCTCCGAATCCACTTTCATACATGCGTTTGATCATCATCACCGACCTTTCCTGATCTGCATTNGCTGCATCCAAATCACCNNGATTGTAAGCTTCGATAATTCGGAGATATAGAGGTGCTGCAAAATTGTAAGTACTCCCAACACCTCCAACACATCCAAGNGCTAGCCCCTCAATTAATCGCTCGTCTGTGCCAAACAAAATATCAGCTTTCACTGTCTCGTNNTTCATACAGCGTTTCAGCATATCTAAATCTGGATTAGTGAATTTGATCCCAACGAACCCAGGTAATCGTTCTTTCGCAATATTCATGAATGCTGCTGTATCNACATTAACCCCAGTCATTGGTGGTATATCGTAAAAATAAAAAGGCAAATTCGGAGCGGGCTTGATCATCTCTGCAAACCAATCACAAAGCCNCTCTTCATCGCTCGGTTTAAAAAAAGTAGATGCCATTGCGGAGATAGCCACTGCTCCATTTGCTNCTGCCGCTCTCACCATCTCCTGCGCATCTGGCAAGCAATTACCTCCAACGTGAGCCACGTTAACCAATCCTTGCCGATCAGCCTCTTGCCCCCAAACCTCGAACAATTTGATTCGCTCTGAAGTCGTCAACGACAAAGACTCACCAGTTGTTCCGCTAACAAAAACACCTGCCACCCCATTTGAAGCTAAATGCTCTGCCTGCCGCGACACTATATCGTAGTTTACCGAAAAATCATTATTCATCGGCGTATGTACCGCTGCGATAAGACCCTTAATTTTCAATTTCATTTTTGATTAAAATTTAATTATCTGAGTTGCTACCAAAATATCTTTTTCCAGTTTTCTTATTAANCCAACTATACGAATCAGGATCAAACTTAAACGCATTTTTTGATAACGCTGATTCTGCCCACTGCTTAGGCAGCCACTCGCTTAAATTCTGTTTGACAGTTTTATATTTTTTTTTCGAAGCCAAATTTTTCCATTCGAAAGAATCAGTTTTGTGATCGTACAATTCTTCTGAACCATCTGAATACCGAATGTACCTCCAACGTTCACTCCTTACAGCAGCGTTCCCTTTACGGAACTCAATCACTGCCGGATTCCGTTTAGTTTCAGCCAAACGAAGCTGCGGCATCAAACTCAATCCGTCGAATTTATGACCGCCTTTGATGGCGCACAACTCCATTAATGTCGGATATAAATCTAAAAGGCTCACCGGCTGATTGCACACGTCTGGTTTCAATTGAGGCACAGCGATGATCAACGGAATACGAGTGGACTCTTCCCAAAGTGTGGATTTGTGCCAGTGTCGCTTTTCGCCCAAATGCCAACCATGATCTGACCAAAAAATGATCACCGTATTTGAATTATACTCACTCGACTCAAGCACATCCAAAATTCGTCCTAGCTGTTCATCTGCATAACTAATACTTGCCAAATAAGCCTGTACAGCTCGTATAATTGAACCCTGTTTTTCTATCTTGTTCAAATCNGACCGACGTGCTGCAGCAAAACTTTTGCCTATCTCAGGAACATCATCTAAATCCTCCTCAAATTTTTTTGGAACTACCACTTTGTCTAACGGGTATAGGTCAAAAAAACGACGAGGGGCATACCACGGCAAATGCGGACGAAACAATCCNCAGGCCAAAAAGAACGGGCTATCTTGTTTCGATTTNAAAAAACGTACTGCAAAATCAACAGTCTTCACATCATCCAACTCCTTATCCGTAACTGGAATCACACCCCAATCATTTTCATTCGGTAAACCTTTTACTCCGCTAAAAGGAAAGCCTTTTGGATTAGGAGTGTACTTTGTCCAAGGATAGTTCAATTTGGAACCACGAAACCAAGGATCATCCCGAAACAAAAGCCGCTTAAAACCATTCCATTGTCGCGGTGGGTTATTGCCCGCTGTGTGGTGAAAAATTTTTCCTGCACCATAAACTAAATAACCGCTCTGACGAAACCTAATGGGCATAGTGACCATGTTAGGAAAATTCGGATACCACCAATGTTGGTTGTCATACAGGCCTGTCGTTGAAGGCCGCAACCCAGTCATAATTGCAACACGAGACGGCGCACATTTTGGTGATACACAATGAGCGTTGGTGAAAAGCATCCCCCGCTTAGCCAAACGATCAATGTTTGGAGTATATACATCACCCTCGTATCCACCGAGACAGTTGACCCAATCTTTCATGTCATCCACCGCGATGAACAATACATTTGGTCGCCCATCAATCGACGCCGCTTTAACAAGCATAATCGAGGCAACACAGAACAATAAAACCAAAAATTGTCTCATTATTTTTCGGATTGATACTCTGGATTAGTTCGCATTGGATCCGCACCCACTTCCTGCTGCCACATTTTTAATCTCGAAAGCAATCGTTTGGTTAGTTTTGGCTGTTTTTTAGCAAGGTTCGTCGCCTCACCGCAATCTTCCTTCAAGTTGAAGAGCGACAATTCGCCAGTCTCAAAAGCCTGAATCAACTTCCAGTCGCCCGAACGAATAACCCCTGCCGGAAAACTTTGAGGATGATTATTGTAGTGAGGATAATGCCAAAACAGAGAATCGCGATTCACCATCCCATCNCCTTTAAGCAACGGAGTTAAGTCAACTCCATCCAGATGCTGATGAGGCCGCAACGGCTGACCNATCGCTGATAAAATTGTTGGATAAAAATCGGTACTGGTGATCGGAACAGATGAGATTCTTCCCCCTTTTCCACTCACAGGCCACTTAATGATCGCCGGAACTCGTAAGCCTCCTTCATAATTTGATCCTTTATTCGCTCGGAGTGGCGCATTACTTGTCGCCCCAGCAAAACCTCCGTTATCACTAGTGAATATTACCAAAGTGTTTTCCTCCAATCCTAGCTCCTGAAGCACACCGGTCACTTTTCCCACACTTTCATCGACACTTTCAACCATAGCCGCATATGCCGGCTTTCCTTGTTGCTTGNTTTTTGAAACAACTTCGTACTTAGCCACTTTGTCAGGCTTTCCCTGCAGCGGTGTATGGACTGCATAGTGAGATAGCATAAGAAAAAACGGTTTTTCAGCATTACTCCGGATAAATTCCTCAGCTTCCTCCGCAAGACGGTCCGCAAGATAATCTCCCTTTTTTCCAGAAAGCGGCTTTTTTTTATGAAGAGTTTTACCAGTTGAAGGAATTCGCCATTTACCTGTGAACGGAAAAAAATAACTTCCAGGCGCACCATAGTCGCGCCCTGCAATATTAACATCAAACCCCTGATGCTCAGGATAATAATATGTTTCTGTCCCCAAATGCCACTTACCCATGAATGCAGTTTTGTATCCGTGCTCCCGCAAAGCCTCTGCAATCGTTACCTCCTCAAGAGGCAAATTTGATATATAACGCCCTTCCTTCATTTTGTGACCTGTTCGACTCCAACGACCAGAGGGCAGCCATTGGGTTAATAGTAATCGTGCAGGATATTTTCCAGTCATAATCGCCGCCCGAGTTGGCGAACAAACAGTGCAAGCAGCGTAGGCGTCNGTGAATTTCACTCCCTCTTGAGCTAGGCGGTCGATGTTAGGTGTTTTATAATAGTCACTACCGTAACAACCGAGATCACGCCAACCTAAGTCATCAATCAAAATAAAAACAACATTGCTCTTGAGCTGATCAGTATTTGTTGTTTTCGCAAAGCCAGAGACCAAAAAGATAAATAGAAAAAAGTTTATAAGTTTCATTTTAGATTATTTTGGAAGCGCAGCTTTCCATCCATCGTCCAAGCGCTTGGTTAAGCGAGTAACAACCGCCTTGGAAACCTTCTCATTTACTATATTTTTCATCTCGTGAGGGTCATCGAGAAGGCTATAAAGTTCGCTGGCAACAACGACCTTAGTTTTCCAATCTTTCCATTGAACAAACCTGTATTTTTTAGTCCGTATTGCATAGCCCATTACATCGCCGTGACGTGAATGCCTGTGACCTTTTAAGGATCGGGGATATTGACTGAACGCAGCAGTTTTCCACCTCTGTTTCGGGTCATTGAAAAGCGGCAGAAAACTGTGACCCTCGAGCCCGGTTGGGACTTCCAGCCCTGCCAATTCGCAGACCGTCGGAAATAAATCTACCAATTCCACAAACGCATCTGAATTGCCAACTGACTGGCCAGGGGCAGCAACTATTAACGGGACGCGTGTCGATAATTCGTAATTATTAGCCTTGGTCCAAAGGCCCTGCTCTCCAAGATGAAAACCGTGATCTCCATACAACATTACGATCGTGTTACTATTCAATTTGAGAAGTTCAAGTTCTGCAAGCAATCGACCGACCAATGCGTCAACATAACTCACACATGCATAATAACCATGTCGCAATTCTCGCACTTTGGCTTCAGTAATTTTCCCGTCTCCTGGAATATCCGTATAACCTTCNAACTCACGCCAGCTTCTCGTCGCCCAATCGGGGGAATCTACCGGATACGACCCGTGTTTAGGCATCTGAATTTCCTCCCGATTATATAAGTCCCAATATTTTTTTGGAGCATTAAAGGGAAGATGAGGCTTTCGAAAACCTACTGCCAAAAAGAATGGATGTTTGTTACCAGCCAACGCTCTAAGAACACGGATCGATTCATTCGCCACAATGCCGTCGATATAGTGATCATCGGACACATCCGCCAACTCACTTGCAGCGCGCTTTAATCCTTTTCCCTTAAGGTTTTTTGGCAAGGCATATCTTAACTTGGGATCACGAACATTATCATGCATCGGCGGGGCNGACCAAGACTCCGGATCCTTCGAGGGAGCACCACCTCCATGAAGTATTTTGCCAATGCTCCGACTTTGATATCCAGCGTTTTTAAAATGTTGAGGCAGCGTGACTGCATCTGGCTTGGCCTCTCGAAAATGTGTATTTAGATCCCAAACACGAATGGTATCCGGACGTAAACCGGTAAGCATCGAAAGCCGAGATGGACAGCAAACTGCCATTTGACAATAAGCACGCTGCAGCACAATCCCTCGCTTGGCCAAGCGATCAATATTTGGAGTGATGGCGATTTGGTCTCCATAACAACCAAGAGCCGGCCGCAAGTCATCGACGGCAATCATCAATACATTCGGCTTCACTTGACCAGGCACACCTGAATGGGAAGCAACTCCAAAAAACAAAATAAACAAGAGCCTCATGAACATATCATTCAAAAAAATAATTCCAGTAGTTAAGTTTCAGAAATTTCTTGTCTGGCTTTCCTTCGCGAATACTCGAGTTAATTTCGGATTGGATTCGGGTAATATTTTTTGGATCTAAAAATGGATCGTTCGTTTCGCGTCGCCAACTTGCCAGCCTGTTTTTAAGAGACTGAAGCTGAGCACGATAATCATCATCATCCACTAAATTTCGGAATTCAAAGGGATCATTATTTAGGTCATACAATTCGAACTTGGGAGGGCGTCGCATCAAAGAGTAAGCGTCCCGGACTTTATTATTTTCAGCAACAGTCTTTTGCAGACCATCAAAAAAACGATTCATGGTAAAATCATACCCCGGATTTAATAAATCAGGCTGTAGGTTATGNATTAGTTTAAAACGCTCTCCCCGAATAGTCCGCTGGGGATAAAAATTGTGTGCCGAGTGCAGATGAAATTCAGTGAACAAATGTTTCCTCCATTCTTTCACTCTGCCTTGCAACATTGGAATTAGCGATTTACCAGCCAAGCCTGCCGGGGGCACAGCCTTCGCAGCACTCAAAATAGTCGGCATCAGATCTAAAGTTGAAACCAATTCTCTTCGAACCGATTTACCAAAGCCTTCTACTCCCGACCATTGCACCAGCAAAGGAACACGCACTCCTCCCTCATAGGAAGTACGCTTACCGCGCAACAAATCCGCACCGTGATCACCCATGTAAATAATCAGAGTGTTTTTTCGTTTGCCTGACTGGTTCAATGCTTCCAGTAAATCTCCGATTAAAGTATCTAAGCGACTCATGCAATTGTAGTAGTTAGCTGTTTGCTGTCGCAGCTCAGCAGTATCTACCCCAAAATAAGCAAGAGGTTTCACATCATCCGCGCTTAAAGGTTTCTTTGGAAGACCTTTGATTTGAGAGATAAAAGGACGATGTGGATCAGGATAATTAATACTAAGAAAAAAGGGCTTATCTCCGTCTAACATAAACAATTTTGCAAACTTTGCGTAATCACCCAGATTTTTCCGTGAAAAGTTCGAGCTAGGGATTTTCTTATAGTCAAAAGGAAAAGCTGACGCTGGATTGATGTGTAACTTACCGATGAGCCCTGTCCTATATCCAGACCGCTTTAAACTGCGAATTAAGTTTGGGGTGCTTTCCTTATAGAGACGAAACTTCCATGTAGCCAAACCAATTTGTCCGTTTTGGTGTGGATACAATCCTGTTAGTAAGGCAGCTCTAGACTGGCTGCAACCTGCCTGAGGAACGTACGCCCGATCAAAACGAACACCGTTGGATGCGAACCGATCCAGTACCGGGGTTTGAACATAAGGATCGCCGTAACAACCCAACTCTGGCCCATTGTCCTCGGAAACGATGAGAAGAATATTCGGTCGCGAGTGAGCTTGTAAAATCGCAACAAAGATCAGTAAAAAAAATGAAAATCTCACTAAAAACATCCACACTATTTAAAAAACTCCTTCCGATTAGCGATAGCGTCCAACTCACTGAGTTTTAATCGCACACTAACAATGTAGGGAGATTCTCCCTTTGCCCAATGCCCATAAGTAGTTGTTACTAGTGTGTCATCTGGCAATATTTCAACGGGCGGATAGGCACAATCCGCCGACTTATGGTTATCCATCAACCGAACACGATACTGTCCTTCCCTTCCATTAACGATATCACTGTAAGTGCCAACCCAAGCCACCCAGTCTCCGAAGGTGGGAGTCTCGTGTGTGCGATCTCGGAAAGAGATGAACAATCGACCATCCTTCGAGTAACGACCGGTATGACGGTCACCCGTCAAGGATGCTGGCAACTCTCTAGGGTTCGTCCAGGTTTTGCCTTCATCGCTCGAAAAGATGACGTACGAGTTTCGGCGACGAGCGTTTTCGCGCAGCAACACGCAAAGCTGTTTTCCGTCTGGTGATCGGATGATACCTGGCTCACAAAGATGCACGTCGCTCCTAGCGAGGATCACCTCGGGGTAAGACCAAGTCAGGCCTCCATCTTTGGAGAAAGTTTTGTACAGAGTGAAAACTGGATCGATCTTTCTCTTCATCTTACCTTTAAAAAATCGGCCATCATCATGAAACATAGCCATGTAATTTCCTTTTCCAGTTTTTAATGGCTCAAGACATCCCATAACTACAATGCCACCCCAATCCCCAACCGGCTTCAATTCGCTCCAGCTATTCCCGTCATTATCACTAATGGCAAGTCGTGCCGGATAAAGCCCTGACCACATGATGAGACGTTTTTTTCCTTTAGCGTCAATTACTCGATGAATTGTTGGCACCTCTTTACTTGTCTCCCAATTTTTGGGAGTAGGAAGACGACTACTCCATGTAAGCCCACCATCATTGCTTCGCTTATAAACAATACCTCCTCGACCATGCCCCTTGGGATATACNACAAGCATTGTCTTATTATCTTCCAACAAAACAGTGGAGGGATGACCNAGGTATTGGCCTTTTTCACGATCCACAATAATTTGACGATGGGCTTGTTTTGAGAGGTCAATTGTTGGAATAGAATAGCCCTTCGATTGTATTTCNTCTTCAGCTTGAACAAGACTCANCACAATNGAGAGACCTGCCAAAATAATAAATAGTTGTTTCACNGATTAAATTTTCCCTTCCAAAGCTAATTCCTTTTCCAGTTTCATTTTGTAACGCTGATGAGCTTCAATATTTTCCTTTGCACTCGAGCCATAAAAAATAAATCCAAGAGCTCTGCGATTGCGAGAAATGCTATTATTTGAATCTGCTCGATGAACTGTCATTGCTTGATGCACTAATAAATCCCCAGGCTTTGCACAGCATACAATTTCATTAGCTATGTCATCCTTAGTGCCAAAGTCTGTAATCCCCTGCGAAAAACCAAGAGTTTGTGTGCGATTGTGAAGTCTCATCCCCTTTTTGTGTGAGCACCTCAAATAACGTATACATCCATTCTCTTCATCAACAACATCCAACGCCAACCACATGGTTAGAGCAGAACAGGGTTCAAGCATGAAATAATAACCATCCTGATGTGGCGGAGTTGCCGAACCAAGCAAAGGCGGTTTATTAAAATACTGAAGATTTTTGGGCACCACCTCTTCCCCAAGCAAAACTTCGGCTAAAAGTCGCGGTTCATCGTTCATCAAATCGAAAAAATACGAATCATGCTGGTGCATTCGCTGGATTTGCTTCAGAGATTTGGAGTTGCTTTTATCCTCGTAAAACACTTCAGACGATCCGAGGCGAGGCATGATTTGCTTCTGGAAGCGGGACAATTCAAATTTTATTTCCTCTAACTTTTCAGGGATAAAGAAAGAAGGAATAGCAACAAAACCGTCGCGGTTATATGACTCAACAATTTGGGGTGTTTCCTTCATTAAGTACATATTGGCACCTAGAAGTATGATTAACGCTCATAGATAAAAACCAAAGAAAAAACAGCGGCCATAATGGCCGCCGTCATAAAATTAAATATCAAACTAATTATCAGATGGCGGCGGCTGCTCCTTTAGCCCAACAGACTCAGCAATGTCTCTAAACTCATTCTTTTCCACAGTATTAAGACACTTACCACGCTCATTTAGCTTTTCGTTTATCTTAACGACCTTTTCAGTCATTTGCTCGTGTGTATCTTTAGTTCCACCGGCAAGAACAAAATTTTCCCCCTGAGTAAGACGCTTGTGCCCATCAGTATCGAGCCCAACACCAAGCATCATAGCTTTTTTTTCGTTACTATCCCTTGACACCCACACAATTTAACGCTTTTAACAGAGTGGTCAAGGGGCAAACTAAGGACTTTTGCTAACTTTAGATTCTGACTTTCGTAAAAGAGCATTCGCCGATACTTTTGGCGAACGGTAAATGAAGATTGCCATAGCACAAATCAATACAACCGTCGGAGATTTTGCAGGAAATTCTGATAAGATTATAGATTTCTGGCACCAAGCAGACAAATCGGGTGCCGAAATTGTTGTTTTTCCAGAATTAGCACTCTGCGGCTACCCTCCTAGAGACCTTTTATTAAAAAAATCTTTTATAATTGAAAATGAATTAGCACTTGAGCAGTTAGCAAAAAGGGGAGGCAAAGCCGTGGCAGTTGTTGGGTTTGCCTCAAAAAACAACGATGGATCCGGGAGGCCCGCCCGCAATTCGGCGGCAGTGCTACAAAATGGGCAAATACTTGCAACCCGCCACAAATCATTGCTCCCAACATACGACGTTTTTGATGAGGACCGATATTTCCAACCAGCTAAAAGCGTTGAACCAATAGAAATCTTAAATAAAAAAATAGGCATTACGATTTGCGAAGATATCTGGAACGACGATGTATTTATTCACGATAGAAGCTATGAACGTAAACCCGCAGATGAATTAGCAGCTGCCGGAACTGAGTTATTGTTAAATCTATCAGCCTCACCCTGGTCGCTAGGCAAAGAACATAGCCGACATATATTGCTTTCTCAATTATCAGCAAAACACGGTTTACCTATAGTTTATTGTAACCTGGTAGGCGGAAACGATGAGCTAGTATTTGATGGAGGCAGTCAATACTACAACAAGCACGGTGTACTAAGTGCCAATGCTACAATGTTTAGTGAGGATTTACTTATTGTAGATACTGAAAAGACGGAGCCTAAGTCAAATAACACAGACGACGACAATGCAAAAATATTTTGCGCTCTATCTCTTGGAGTGAAGGATTACCTTCACAAATGCGGTTTCCAATCTGCTGTAATTGGCCTCAGCGGAGGCATTGACTCTGCCGTCACAGCTGCTATTGCAGTTGAAGCTTTGGGGCCAGAAAATGTCCGAGGAGTTGCAATGCCTTCACAATACTCATCACAAGGAAGTCTCGATGATGCCGAGAGTTTAGCCAAATCACTAAAAATCAAATATGATATTGTGCCAATTGAACCAATCTTCGAAAAACTTAAATCTCAATTGGAAGTTATATTTGATGGATACACCGAAGATACTACNGAAGAAAATATGCAAGCTAGGATTCGAGGCAATATACTAATGTCCATGTCTAATAAATTCGGATCTTTACTACTTACTACCGGAAACAAAAGTGAATTAGCTGTTGGGTACTGCACGCTATATGGCGACATGTGTGGAGGCTTGGCTGTTATTAGCGATTTACCAAAAACCCGAGTTTACAGCTTGGCAAAATGGATCAATCGCAAACAAGAAATTATACCAGAATCAACTATAAGTAAGCCTCCTTCCGCTGAACTTAGGCCTGATCAAATTGACCAAGACTCTTTACCTGACTATGAGGTCCTAGATGATATTCTCGATGCATACATTGTAAATGGCTCAGATGCCGAAACTATAATCTCTTCAGGACACGACTCCGCTACTGTTAAGCGGATGATTCGACTCATTAACAATAACGAATACAAACGTCGACAAGCAGCCCCCGGCATTAAAGTAACNAGCAAGGCCTTTGGTGTAGGCCGCCGAATTCCAGTCGCTAAACATCNACAATAATTTCTCAATAAACAAATTANCCTGTGAATAGGTTCTGCTTGTTTTTAATGAATCTACATGCAGTCTCTCGCGTCCTTTAGGTAAAATGAACATGATTCGAACTCATTCGTTCTTAAAAAACAAATGCAATAAATTATTTCTAATTATTGGCTTTGTCCTTGCCGATATTGCCTACCAGATTTCTGCTGATGATATTTCTAAGGAAAGCATCATCAATAAACCTCGCCCCTCGATTAAAGCTTTAAGAGTTGAAGAGCCTCCTTTAATCGACGGACATCTCAGTGAATCCGCCTGGGAAAAGGCAGCTATAGGAGGAGACTTTATTCAATTTGAGCCCTTCGACGGAGTAAAAATGACCGAGCGCACTGAGTTTCGAATTCTATATGACGAAAATGCGATCTATATTGGAATTTGGGCTTACGATTCCGAGCCTAAAAATATTTTAGCGAGAACAATGTCACGCGACAATTTTCCAGATGAAGATGATTATATATTTATTGCAATCGATACTTTTCTCGATCGACGGAACGGTTACTCTTTTGCAGTAAACCCAAACGGAATTCGTTATGATGCAATTATCACTAACAACACATTTGCCGGAAGTAGTTGGGACACAATTTGGCGATGCAAAAGTAGTATTACAGAAAAAGGCTGGTTTAGTGAAATAGCTATTCCATTCGACTCAATCTCCTTCGCCCCTAATCAATCGACATGGGGNTTTAACATCTCAAGAACGATACGTCGCAAAAATGAAAAAGGTCGCTGGCATAATGAAGGCCGACATTTACGGACATCAAGCATGTCTACTGCCGGGGAAATTCGAGGGTTAAACAACATAAAAAATGCAAGTAAATGGGAACTGCTTCCATACGGCATAGGTAAATATAATTATAATCATGACAGCAATAAGAATTCTTCATTAGTTGATTTTGGTGGAGACATATCCTATCGCCTAGCTCCAAACCTAAACGCAAGCATGTCTATAAATACAGATTTTGCAGAAACAGAAGTCGATTCTAGGCAACTAAACTTTACACGATTCTCCTTAATGTATCCTGAAAAACGCGATTTCTTTCTGAAGGACTCGGGTGTATTTCAGTTTGGACCTGCATCAAGGTCAGCACCACTACCAAGCACTCCCTTTTTTAGCAGGCGAATTGGCCTAAACTCTAAAGGACAACCAACACCCATTAATCTGGCAACTAAGGTTACCGGACGTGTTGGTAAATATAACGTTGGCGTGATTGGAGCCATGCTTGAATCTCAAGAAGATCTTAGTTCTCAGAACACTTTTGTAACTCGTGTATCCAGAAATGTTCTAGAGCAATCTAATATCGGATTTATAAATACCATCGGCGATCCAAACTCCGATTATGACGCATACATGATAGGAACCGATTTTAATTACAGGAACACTAAATTCCTAAACGGAAAAACTCTTCGAGCAAATCTATACTCTATGGCAAATTTTGATGAAAAAACAGAGTGGAGCTATGCGCATGGAGGAAGCATATACTACCCTAATGATATAATTTACACGGGGGTTTCTTATTATGGAATTGATGAAGATTTTAAACCTAAACTAGGTTTTACAAGACGAACTGGAGTCAGGCGCTACGGATCTGCATTTTCGGTCAGCCCTAGAACCGAAAATATTAAATGGCTTAGACGATACTCTTTTGCATATTTCAACCATTTATANACTTCGCTTAATAATGAAATNGAGTCACAAAAGCATTCATTTTATATTCCACGTCTGGACTTTGAGTCCGGATTAGAAATGTCTTTTGAGATCGAGCGAGAATTCGATAAACCTGATAATGATTTTGAGATTTCTGGAGGAGGAATTGTNCCNGCAGGAGAATATTGGATAACTGACTATAATCTCGATATCGACTTTCCGGATGCNGGNTTAATTAATGGNGGTTTAGGCTATGTGTTTGGTGATTGGTATCATGGAAAAAAACAAACTTCCTATACNCGNATTGGATACGATCCAGTCAAATGGCTTAACACCAGCCTTAGNTATACATANAATCTATTNAAACTTCCTNATAACAAATTTGANGCTCAAGTTGGNTCATTAAACGCACGAATTAATTTCACCCCAGACATGGGATGGTCACATCTGATCCAATATGACAACATATCCGA
>PAOJ01000038.1 GCA_002708005.1 Verrucomicrobiales bacterium
CACAATCCGCGATTTTTTGTCCTACACCACTTAATTTTATCAACTCTTTTCTTGCTTCAGTAGTATCCATTAAAGGTATTTGTTGCCAATTTATTTTGTTGTTTAGAATGTCACGTGCTGCTGCCAGGAGATTGGGTGCGCGAAACCCAAGCTTGCAGGCGCGTAGTTCTTTTTCGGTGCAATCAGCAATTGCTTGGATAGTAGGAAATGCAAATACTGGAGAGCCTCCATTTGCTACTATTTGTTTCCCATAACGTTTGCTAAGTAAGCTAACCATTTGCTGGATTTGGACGATTTGTTTTGTTGCAGAAAGAATAAAAGCAGCAAGGGTTTCCCAATAGTCTTGCCTCAAAAGCCGAAGGCCTGGTGTAGCATTTAAAGCGTTTTTGATTGGTTTATCATCTGGGAAGGACTCAATCGCCTGATTAAGGTTAAAGTCGAGCTGCAAATATTTTTTAAGCCATTCCCAGTTATGCTGCGGTATTGCAGTTTCAGCTATAATATACTGATGATCGGATCTCAATTTAATCCATTGCTGGCCTATTACTCCTTCCCAGTCTTTACCAATTTTTTCCCACCGAAATGATTGTCCGCTGGAAAGAGTTGCATCTAGATTATAGTCTGAAATTAGAAATTTTTTGGTTTTGGATTGCAAAATATAATACTCAATCAAGCTCAATTTTGGTAAGCTTAATATCAAATTCAGCGCAAAGATTGTGCGCTATATCGTCTTGTTCGTACTCTTCAATGTAAACAATTTTTTCAATACCGTATGAAGCTGCCAGTTGAATGCAACTCCGACAGGGTAGTAATGTTGAGGCAAGAAGATAGCCTTCTTGCGGTTTGAGGTAGCGAAAAGCGTTTGCCTCGGCGTGAATTACACGGGCGCGACGTTCATCGCGGTTTGACCAGTTAATTTCTATTTTTGGTGGAGCTCCATTGTAACCGACGCTAGCCACGGAGTAATCTTTTCGAAGCACGCAAGCGCCAACTTTCTGGTATGGGTCTTCGCTGCGCGCTGAGGCCACCTTTGCAATCATTAATGCGTATTGCTCCCAATTTGGTCGGCTCATTATTTTTTTATTTTGACTGGGCCAGTGCTTTGGCGAACGAGTACTTCTCCGATCATTCTTTGTGGTTGGGCTTTTTCTTTTGCAATTAATTTAAGCATGGTATCAAAGGCTGCCATACCCATCCGGAATTTCGGTTGCCTGATGGTAGTGAGTGGTACTCGGTAATGTTCACTGCTAAGGATGTTTCCAAAACCAGCGATGGACAGTTCATCCGGAATTTTAAGTCCTTGATCTAGAAATACATTGGCGGCGCCAATAGCAACAAGATCATTTACTGTTTGAATCGCTGTAGCCTTTGTTTTTTCTTCAAGAAAATGTTTAGCGGCATTACTTCCTTCTATAATTGTTGTTCCACCGTTAAAAACAAGTGATGGATCCTCATCGATCCCGTTTTCACGCAGAGCTCGAACATATCCTTCTTGCCGAGAAATGGCTCTTGCCGAAAAGCGAGGTCCAGCAAAAAAAGCGATGCGCTTGTGGCCAAGCTCGATCAAGTGCTGTGTCATGCTAAAAGCCGATTCATTTCCAAGAGTTTGAACATTAACAAAATCCTTACAGAACTCAGTAAGAGGCCCCATTATGACAGTTGGTATGCCACGTTTTTTAAGTTTCCGATAGGCATTTACTTCTGATTCCATTCTATAAACTGGCGATAGAAAAATGCCGTCNACNCGNCGTGAAATAAGATTCTCTAAAATAGTCTTTTCACGTTCAGGTTCATTCCATGAATGATGAAGAATAAGCTCATANCCATGTTCAAGTGCGCATTGCTCGATAGCCATAACTATACGTGCAAAAATCGGATCTGTTGTAGCTGGTATGACTAGACCAAGAAGCTTGGTTTCTTGATTGCGGAGACTACGGGCTCCAAGGTTTGGCGTGTAGCCCATGCGCTCAGCTAGCTCGCCGATACGAAGTTTAGTTCTGGCCGCAATGTCGGGTGCATCTCGTAAGGCCTTTGAGACGGTCATTACTGAAACTCCTGCTTCGCGGGCTATGTCTTTCAATCGAATCATTTTCAGGAGTGCGAGCCCATCCATTGTAATTTATGCCTTAAAGTCTTGAAAAAAGAACTATTTGTAAGCCTAGCAAGTTTTACTGATTGTTGATTGCGTTGAATTATGACAGGACTCTCTGGTTCTAGTTCAAGGCAATCCCAGCCGTCTGCAGAGAGGTTTGCTTCTCTTTTACGATCAAGCATACGAACTTCTATGGTTGATTGATGATTTATAATTACTGCTCGATTCGAAAGAGTATGTGGGCAGATTGGAGTTATAGAGATTACTTTAGCTTCGGGGGCTAAGATTGCGCCCCCGGCTGCAAGTGAGTAGGCAGTTGATCCTGTAGATGTGCTGACTACCAACCCGTCGCACCGATAGGTTGTCAAAATTTCACCATCCACTTTAACTTCAAGGCGGATCATTCTGGGGACTGAGCCTCGACTAATTACGAAGTCATTCATTGCCTTAAGTTTGAATTTCCCTTGGGAAGTTAGTCCAGAGGCAGATAGTAAAGTTCTTGATTCAATACTAAATTCTCTGGCGGCAACAGCGTTCATTGCTTTCGATAAGTCTTTATATGAAACAGCTGTGAGAAATCCTAGGCCGCCTATGTTTACTCCAAATATTGGAGTGCCTGAACCGGCAGTGCTGCGAGCCCAATGTAACATTGTCCCGTCGCCACCAAAGACCATGATAAGGTCTGCCAAGCGGCTGATTGCTATTGGATTTTTTCCGATAGGAATCTCAAGTTTAGCCAAGGTTGCGGTATTTTCATCTGTAACTGGCTGTAATCCGGCAGCTTCAGCCAGCTTGGTAGCTTGCCGTACGATTCGTTTAGCCGTCGGAGTCTCGGCTTTGGCTACTATCGCAATCTTTCTTACCGTGTTTTTCACTTTTTTAACTGCACAAGAAATTCCTTGTTTCCAGCTGGTCCTAGTAGTGGTGATTCTGTCTCGGCTAGCCACTTAAGCGGTGACTCATTATTGATAAACAATTTCAATTCATCCAATACTCGTTTGTGGATTTTTGGGTCACGAATAACTCCTTGCCCCTTATCCACCTCGGCCTTTCCAGCTTCAAATTGTGGTTTTATCAATGCTACCACTTGGCCTTCTGTCGGCAGCAAACTTACGACTGCTGGCAGGATCTGTCGAAGCGAAATAAAAGAGCAATCAACCACTCCTAAATCAAAAGGTTTAAATGGTTTTGTAAAAGATAATGGGGTCAGATGTCTGGCGTTAGTGCTCTCCATCACAATTACGCGAGTATCGTTGCGTAATTTCCATGCGAGTTGTCCTTTTCCAACGTCTACTGCTGTTACTGAGACTGCGCCACGTTGGAGAAGGCAGTCGGTGAACCCGCCAGTTGATGCCCCTAAATCAATTGTATTCAGTCCCTTCACGTTGATTTCGAATATATTTAGTGCATGGTCAAGTTTGTGTCCTCCTCGGCTTACAAATTTTTCAGAAGCAACTAATTTCAGGATGTCTTTTGGCTTTACTGTATCACTTGCCTTTAGTGCCTTTTGGCCATTTATAAGTACCTGACCAGCCATAACAGCACGCTTGGCTTTTTCGCGGCTTATACATAAACCTCGATCAACCAAAGCTAGGTCAATTCTTGTCGGCTTGTCTATTTTGCCTAATGGCTGTTTTTCATCCATTGACTAGAACGGTTTGATCCTGCGCTCCTTTTAGTCACAATGAGCGCCGTGTCGCAAGAAGAGAGCTCATTATTAACTAAGGAAATCCGTGCTGAGATCGAGGCGTCCGGCTCTATTCCATTTGCCCGTTTTATGGAATTAGCTCTATATCACCCAAAATGTGGTTACTACCAAATGGAGGCATCTCGTATTGGACGTGAAGGAGATTTTATCACTAACGTCAGTGTAGGAGAAGCATTTGGTCAACTATTAGCTTCTAGATTTAGTAAGTGGTTAGGTGAAATCGATGGGCAAGTTCGCTTAGTGGAGGTAGGTGCGCATGATGGTACACTTGCTCGTGACATTCTTGTATGGCTAGCTAAATATAATCAACCGCTGTTTTTACGCTTGAAGTATACGATTATTGAGCCTTCGAAAAAACGTCGCGCTTGGCAGGTAAATCGTTTAGAGAATTTTGAGGATCAAGTTGAGTGGATTGATTCAATTAGCGATATACCTAGAATAAGAGGGGTTATTTTTAGTAACGAACTACTTGATGCTTTTCCTGTGCATAGAATTAGCTGGAGTCAATCCAAGCGTGATTGGTTTGAGTTGGGGGTGTCATGTCAGGGCGAAGAATTTTGTTGGGTGTCTATGGAGGCGGGTATTACAGCTTGGCGCTCGATGCTTCCAGCCTGGCCAGATTCGCTGCTAGACGTTTTGCCCGATCAATATTGCACTGAACTTTCTCCAGCTGCAATTGAATGGTGGCAGTTTGCTGCTTGCCATTTGGAAGAAGGGAAATTGGTTGCGTTTGATTATGGTCATAGCCCTGATGAGTGGCCTTCTCCCAATCAGCCTCAAGGAACAGTACGAGGGTATCGTGGGCATAAGCATGTCGACGATATATTGGCTCATCCGGGAGAGCAGGATTTAACAGCTCATGCCAATTTCCATTTAGTTAAAAAAGCGGGAGAAGTTGCCGGATTGAAAACAGAGCAGTTCACTTCTCANGAACGTTTTTTGAATAGGTCTTTTGCTGANCTGTTANAGGAATCTCCGCGCATTGGAAAATTGATTGATCCACGCCAGCTNCAAACACTTACTAATCCAGTTCACATGGGGCAGTCTTTTAAAGTTTTATTACAATCCAGTTAATTATTTCACCTTAAAAATGCCCAGACTATACAAGGCGCAATTAATAGTGCTGGCAGATAGTCAGCCAGTTGTATGCGCCGAATATTTAAAAGTAATAATGGAATACATAGAACGATGAATCCCCCTGATGCCGTCACCGAATCTAGCAGTAGTGCAGCTTCTGGGAGGCCATCAAGCCACTGTTTTACAGTGCTTGCTAACAGTGTGAGAGAGCCTTGATATATAAGCACTGGAAGTGCTGAGAGAAGGACGCCCCAACCAAATGTAGTTGCAAATGTCATGGTTGAAATGCCGTCCATGATGGATTTAATAACAAGTATCTGAATGTCGCCATTAAGACCGTCTTGAATTGGGCCAAGCAACGACATTGGGCCAACGCAAAATAACAAGGTGCAGGTTATGAATCCTTCGTTGGTAGAATGTTTTTCTTCATTTTTTTCGGCTGCTTTATTAAATTTTTTTCGAGCATTTAATCCAATTGTATTAAGCTGTTTTTGGATTCCAATTATTGAGCCGACCCATTTGCCAATCCCTAAGGATAGCATTATCAGGAGAAAAAAATATGTGCACTGTAGCCANCCTCTNGATTCTTCTGTGAACGCTAGATTTATTAAGGCATNACTACCTTTNCCAATTCTNTTATTAGGATAGGTTAACTTTANAGGGGNCTTTGGTTCTTCAGAATAATCTCCTCTNTCATTAATTTTGAGTCCTGTAATAACACCTTCTGCCGAGANGGAAGTGACTTGAAGCCGAGCGGACCGNGCNGCTTTTCCGCCTACTGGCTCGAGGNTATCTCCATTTTNAAATCCTTTGCCCCCGCTCTTTAGTTCACTCCATTGAATATGNAGTGGAAAACTCCCCGAGACTCCATCCCAAATCATCANGAATCCAATAAACAAAGATACTAGTGCCAGAAATGATTTTAGTGATTGTTGGGTATTAACGGAAATATTGCGAAAAATAAATAATCCTGCAAGGCCTCCAGTAATGATACATGCTGTATTTAAGATTGTGCCTATCCCTATCATATTTGGAGCTTGGGTAAGTCTTGTAAGGATAAAGGCAATGCTGAGCTCGATAGTTTTAGCGCGTTGATCCAGCCAGCGGCTTTATTTAGTGTTTCCTCGTATTCAGCTTTGGGATCTGAGTCTGCCACGATGCCAGCCCCTACATGGAACCAAGCGGTATCTTTCTGGCAGATCGCGGTACGAATAAGAATGTTCAACTGACTCTCACGGTTGAAACCAAGATAACCGAGACAGCCTGTATATGGCCCTCTAACTACTGGTTCAAGTTTATCGATTATTTCCATGGCTCGAATTTTTGGGGCTCCTGTCACGCTGCCACCGGGAAAGCTAGATGCAAGAGCTTGAAGGTGAGTCACTCCATTTCTGAGTCGGCCGGTTACTGTCGATATCAGATGTTGGACTTGGGCAAATTTCTCTAGCTTTGCTAGAGTTGGTACGTTCACAGAGCCGTATTCACAAAATCGCCCTAGGTCGTTTCTTAGTAAATCAGTTATCATAACTAATTCCGACCTCTCTTTCACGCTGGTTTGTAATTCATAGCCGAGCCGGGCATCAAGATCGGGGGACGTGCCTCGAGGTCGTGTTCCCTTGATCGGGCTTGTTATTACCTGATCACCACTTAACTGCAAAAATTGTTCTGGAGAAGAGCTTGCTAATTGATAACTGCCGCATTGCATAAACGCAGAGAAAGGGGCTGGTGAAGTTGTGGTGAGGCGTTGAAACAGAGACCAACCATCAAAATTAACTTTAGTTTCTAAGCGATGTGTTAGATTGGCCTGATAAATGTCACCTTGCCAAATGTAGCTGATTATTTCTTTTACCCTATTGCAGTATTCATCGCAGCTTAGGGTAGATGTCATATTAAATAATTCCGATTGGCTAGTGGTACTGGAATGTATTTTTACTTTGTTAATCGAGGTGAGATACTTTAACCAAAATTCAACAGATCTATGAGCGCGTTTAGAGCAACGGTTTCCTTCTTCATCCATTCCTGTTGAGATTAGCCAAGTCTTATTAAGTTGATGGTCAAATACCACTACACTGTCATAAAAACCAACATGGCATTCTGGCAATTCAAGATCGTTTCTTGTGGTTAATGGTAATCGGGGTTCGGAAAATTGTTTCATTTCATATCCGAAGTAGCCAAAGCAGCCGCCGAGTGGAAAGGGAAGGTCTATTTCTTCTAACAACTCATAGCGATTTGACAAACTTTCAAGTAATTTCCAAGGGTTGCCGAAAAGAGTGCGTTTTCCGTTGGATGATCGGATGATGCATTTTGAACCAAAAGATTTGAAACTCAAGAAGGGGCGAGCCACAACTAGGCTGAAGCGGTCAGAGTGTTGCATTGTGCCAGAGCGAAGCAGAAGCGTTCCAGATAGTTTGTTTATTTGTGACGTCAGAGTTTCTGGCGTTTGCTGTGTTTCAATTTCCTGAATTATTGAAGATAGCATTTTAATCAATCTCGAGGCACTTAAGTAAATTTTTCTTACCTTTTAGAGGGCTAATCATTGATAGGCAAATATTTGTTGGTTGGAAGAAATCAATTGCTGCCCTGCGGATGTCACTTGGACGAATTTTATGCAAGAGATCTTTGATTTGATCAGGCGGGATAATTTTTTCGAAGCCCAATAATTGCTCTGCGACCCAATTCATTTGATTATCAGTGCTTTCAAGGGAAAGTTCAAGTTGCCCAATCANGTAATCACGTGCTCTGNGTAGCTCGCCAATTGATGGAGCTTTATTTCGTAATTTTTGTAGTTCTTTNACAGTGAGTTTTAGGGCTTTTTCTGTATTGGNTGTATCGAGTCCGGCTGTGATCGTTAGGCTTCCTGTATCGTGATAAAAATTTGGTATAGAATATATATTATATGCTAATCCATGTTCTTCTCGGATAGATCTAAACAGCCGAGAACTCATATTTTCACCGAGTAATGTATTTAACAATCTAAGCGCGAATCGACGATGGTCATGCCTCGAGCAGGTACGAATTCCAAGTGCTAGTTGAGTTTGTTCAATATTTTTTTGGAANANGCAAATCTNTGGGCTTTTTTGTTTTTGTATTGCTGGAAACCATTTAGATAAGCTCCCTTTAGGTATTTGCTTAGTTAGTTTTCTTGCTAAATGTAAAAGTTCGGTGTGGCGGATATTGCCTGCAGCTACCAATACGGTTGAGGCACTCACGTAATGCTTGGAATGGAAATTCTTTAGTTGCTTTCCTCTTGTGGCATTAAGGCTTTGTTCGTTACCAGCGATGGATTGTCCTAGGGGTTGGTCCGGCCACAATGTGTTATCGGACAATTCTAGAACATGTTGAGATGGTTGATCGTATGTCATAGCGATTTCTTCCTTTATGACATTGCGTTCCCTAGAAATTTCTCGCCGTTCAAACACCGGGTTTAGATACATATCTGTCAGTACATCCATTAGTCGGGCAGCATGCTTGGCGTGAGCGCGAGCATGATAGCAGGTGTTTTCCTCGCTGGTGCAGGCGTTGATGTATCCGCCAATTCCCTCAATTTCTTGAGAAATTTGGATAGCTGTGCGTTGCGAAGTTCCCTTAAATAACATGTGTTCGATAAAATGACTGATGCCACTCTCAGCTTTACGTTCACATCGACTGCCTACTGCTGACCATATTCCTAGACTGACGCTAGCCATGTGAGGCATTTCAACCGTAGCTAGGCGAAGTCCATTAGGCAGCTTAGTGACTTGATACATTTCAGATTTGGTCCTTTAAAGGTTCACCGATTAAAGATTGTTAGACTGTTTCGGGTCAATACTTAGAAGAGTTTTAGCTGTCTTTTTGTATAATCAAGATATTTGACTCAACTTATAGGAAGTTTTAATAAAACTTATGCAGCTTGAGAGCTTTAAAGTTTTTTGTGACTTAGCAGAGAGTGGTAGTTTTACTAGTGCAGCTAGGATAAGCGGGATTACTCAGTCAGCAGTTAGCCAGCAGATAAGTGCTCTGGAGAAGCATTTCAATTCACTGTTGATAGAGAGGAGCAAAAAGATGTTTCGCCTCACTAATGAAGGTCAATTGTTATATGATCATAGCAAAGAGATAATGAGCACTTATGAAAAGTTAAATAGTGAGATGCAAGCTTTGCAGAATATGGTTTCTGGTAACATTCGTGTTTCAACTATTTACTCGATCGGATTACACACGCTTCCTCCTTTTTTGAAATTATTTCTAAAACAGTTTCCAACAGTTAATGTGCATGTTGAGTATAGTCACGCAGATAAGATACGTGAGGATGTGCTTGGTAATGTGGTAGACATGGGGTTGGTGGCTTATCCTGGTAAGGATCCTAAGTTAGCTATTATTCCGCTGATGGAGGAGCCTCTTGTCCTGATTTGTTCGCCTAGTCATTCGTTAGCTGACCAAGATGAAGTAGAACTGCCAGCGATCGCTGGCGAAAATTTGGTAGGCTTTCATATTGATATTCCGACTAGGCGTGGAATCGACCGAATATTTCGTGAAAAAAAGATCAAACTGAATCCTGTAATGGAGTTTGATAATATAGAGACGGTTAAGAGAGCGGTTGAGATTGGTTTCGGAGTGGCCATTGTGCCGGAAGTGACAGTGCTTCAAGAAGTTTCTTTGAAAAGTTTGTCTAAAGTTAGGTTTAGTGATGTTAATCTTAGTCGCCCTGTTGCTGCGGTTTATAAGAAAACTAAGGTGCTTTCCCCAGCTTTGAAGAGCTTTCTCNCGGTTTTAGGGGGAATTTAGACATTTTGAATCAGTTGATTTCTATATTTTGAGATTAGTAATTGTTTAGTGAATAANTANTGTTTTTTTGCAACTTTTTTGAGAAACCGCTGTTTATTTATCCTCATCTGCAACACGCGGAATGGCACTTACTTCTATTAAACAGATTTTGGCTGAAGCTGACTTGGCTTCTCCGGGGCAATTCTCGGAGTGGACTAAGGATTGGCGTGTAGCGACTGAAAATGGATCAGAAGAGCCTTTATTGGGCTTTTTTGCTCGAGAAAAAGGTGTGACTGAAGAGGTTTTTCTAGAGCGATTAGCTACAGCTATGGAACTTCGCTTTGTTGATCCATCAGAAATGAGTCCTTCAAACGAGGCGCGAAAGAGGGTGACCACTAAGGTAGCTTTCCAGCATTTTGTTCTGCCTATTCATGCTGAAAATGGCACACTTGAGGTGGCTGTCTGTGATCCTTTTGATTCAGCCATGATCAACGCCGTACAGTATACTGCCGGCGGAACTGTCAAATTTGCTCTCGCTACGCGGGCTGAGATCGAGAAGGCTCTTAAAAAGTACTACGGTGTAGGAGCTGAAACCCTCGAAGAGTTAGAGGACGAAGAGGAAGAATCGATTGATATTATTTTCGATGGAGACAAGGAAATTACAGAGGGTGATCAGGATGCAAGTGTTATCAAGTTTGTTAATCAAGTTATATGGGAGGCATTTAAAGATCGTGCTACGGATATTCATTTTGAACCGGCAGAGGACGAATTTCGAATTAGGTATCGTGTAGATGGGATACTGCACCAGACGCCGATGCCTCCTCAGTTGAAGAGGTATCAGTCTTCCTTGATCTCTCGAATAAAGGTGATGTCAGGAATGGATATTGCTGAAAAAAGATTACCTCAGGATGGTCGAATTAACGTACGTATTAAGGGGGAGGAACTTGATATCCGTGTTTCTACGGTTCCGACTGTATATGGAGAAAGTGTATCACTCCGATTGCTTACACGTGGGAATATTTTCTTAAGTTTGGATAAGCTGGGTTTTGCGGCTAGAGACGAGAAGGTTTTGCGTGAACTGATTGTAAAACCACATGGGATAATTTTGGTCACTGGGCCAACCGGTTCGGGCAAATCAACTTCACTTTATGCGTTCTTAAGCACAATTAATTCTGTGCATCAAAGAATTATTACTATTGAGGAACCTGTAGAGTATGAGCTTAAGGGGATCAATCAAATTGCAGTTCGCTCCGACATAGGTCTGACATTTGCTACCGGTTTACGTCATATTCTGCGTCAGGATCCGAATGTAGTTATGGTTGGTGAGATTCGAGATGGTGAGACCGCGGATATAGGTATTCGTGCTGCATTGACCGGACATTTAGTTTTTAGCACGCTGCACACTAATGATGCCGCTGGAGCATTTACTCGTTTAATAGACATGGGTATTGAACCGTTTCTTGTTGCTTCNTCGGTGGAGGCTGTCATGGGCCAACGGTTAGTGCGTACAATNTGTTCAAGTTGNAAGGAGGANCAAAAAGTTGATNCTGANTACTTGCGTCAGATCAATTGTCCTGAACATGTAATANAAGCTGGTAAATTTTATCATGGCGCGGGCTGCGAAGAATGNCGTCAGCAAGGTTACAGAGGCCGTTTAGCTATTTATGAGCTGTTAGTTATGAGCGAAGGGATTCGTCCTTTGATCCTTAACCGAGAAGCTTCTTCAATCATTGGTCAAGTGGCAGTGAATGAAGGCATGCGCACTTTACGAGATGATGGTTGGCAAAAGGTTATGGATGGGCANACTACCATTGAAGAAATCTTGCGCGTTACCATGTCTGACGAACATTTAAAGGAATAATAATTTGGCTGCAAAAAAAACCAACTGGAGTAGTTGTAATCTGATTGAGCCTGCTATTGAAGGTAGTCGGTTATGGCAGTTTTCCGCTTCATCAAAGAAGGTGCGTCTTAGTGGTGATTTAAGAGTGCCAGAAAACGAAGGCCCTCCTGCNAAGGTGGTTTCTAAAACTTGGACAGATATCTTCAGTAAGAAGATGAACATTGCGACAATTCCAACAGAGAAAGTTTTTTTGCGGGTTGTTAATTTGCCNGAATGTGAGCCTGAAGAGTTGCTTCCTATGCTGGAGTTTCAGATAGAAGAGCTCTCGCCGCTTCCTTTNGCTCAAGTNGTTTGGTCTGCTGAAAAAGTACCCGGAGTTACGAATGACAATGGCAATCAGACTGTTGTAGTGATGATCGCTTCTCGTGATNCTGTCGAAAGCCGNTTAACGGAATTAGAGCCACTGGGTTTTCTTGCTGACCGTGTTGAAGTCCCAACATTGCGTGAATTCTTTGCAATTGAATCAAGGGATGACGGTGCGCATATTCAATTAATTCAAGGTGAAGATTCGGTTTTGGCACTTATATCATGGTGGTTTGATGGTCAGTTGCGTGATGTTAACTCTTTTAATCTGCCTGACCAAGAGGGAAGCCAAGAGGCACTTGTTGAAAAAATAAATCGAGTGACTTGGGCTGGTGAGGTGTCTGGATGGATGCCGTCTGAGGTAACTTGTTATTTAGCTAAAAAGGGTGAGTTGTCTGCTGATTGGCAGTCAATCTTATCTCGTTGCTTTGGCGAACGTATTCGGGAGGTGGAGCCTATGAGTGAGGTTGATTTGGCGACAGCGACGGCTGATTACGCAATCAAGTCGGCTGCTCCGGGACTCATGCTTGATGATTATGCTAAGCGTTACCGGCAAAGGTTTCAGGAT
>PAOJ01000039.1 GCA_002708005.1 Verrucomicrobiales bacterium
GTATCTGTGCTATAAATGATCGAGAGGTGGTTGTTATGCAACGCCCAGAATTAACAAAAATTACCGACTTGAATGGTGATGGTGAGGCGGATCATTACCAAGCTGTCTTTGATGATTTTGGGATGACTGGAAACTATCATGAGTTTGCCTTTGGTCCGGCGAAAGATTCCATAGGGAATTTTTACATAGGAATGAATTTGGCATCGAATGGAGCAAGTATTCGACCGGAATTGCGAGGGGAGTTTCGTCATTATGGTATTAGTCGCGAAAATTTTAAGTCTAAAAACTATAAGAGTTCATCAGGTCGTATGTATGCTGCTACACCCTATCGCGGATGGGTCTTAAAGATTTCAAAGGAAGGGAAAATGACACCTTTCGCTCCTGGGTTTCGATCGCCTAATGGATTNGGGTTTGATTTAAACGATCAACTTTTTGTAACNGATAATCAGGGNGACTGGCTTGGAACGAGTAANCTCTATCATGTGCAANATGNTCNTTTNTATGGTCATCCAGCAAGCCTTACTTGGACTGATGATTGGCAGGNAGGTCGAAATCCNNTAGAGGTTTCAGTTAANGAGCTCGATGCTAAGCGNACTCGGGCAGCTGTTTTATTNCCTCAAGGATTAATGGCCAANAGCCCAACTCAACCAATACCAGATTCAACTGAAGGNAAGTTTGGTCCTTTTAGTGGGCAACTGCTTGTTGGAGANATGAATCGGNCACGAATTGTCCGTGTAATCTTGGATANAGTTGCTGGTGAGATTCAAGGNGCTTGTGTNCCATTTTATGATAATGCTGGGTTAAGCAAGGGTAACCATCGATTTGTTTTTGGTGATGATGGTAGTCTGTGGGTTGGCCAGACACACCTTTCTTGGGCTGGTGGCCAAGGATTACAGCGTATTCGCTGGAACGGCAAAACGCCATTGGATGTTCGTTCAATGGAATTATTGCCAAATGGTTTCAAGATTACTTTTACAAAAAGCTTGGAAAAATCCACTTCAGTAGCAGAACAATTTCAATTTAAACGCTACTATTATGAGTACCGTAAAGCTTACGGATCACCACAATATGGGATTGAAAAAATTAAGATAATTGGATCAAAACNTATGAACGATAATAAGACAGTTATGGTCTATCTTGATAAAGTAAATCCCGGATTCGTGTACCAGCTTGATATTAAAAAATTANTAGCTGAGGATAATAGCGCTTTAGTTAATTCATTAGTTTGCTACACGCTTAATAGAATGCCTAATGGTGATGATAAGGCTCCGCATCTGGTTCGAAATTGATTTCTATAAATAAATATGACTGAAACTAATACCCATTCATTGAATCGTCGGGACCTTTTTAAGACTTCGGGTTTTGTGGCCGCNGGACTGCTTGCTGGTTGTGGTACAACTAGTTCTAATAGGCTAAACCNTNCAGGCAAGGGAGATCCTTTTAAGTACTGCTTAAATACAAGTACAATTCGTGGTCAGAATTTGCCNATTACAGAGGAAATTGATATTGCAGCAAGGGCTGGTTATACAGGTATAGAGCCTTGGTTAGGTAAGCTAAACGATTATAAGAAAAATGGTGGTTCTTTGAAGGATTTACGCAACCGNATCAATGATCATGGCTTAACAGTTGAGAGCGCAATTGGATTTGCGCGATGGATTGTTGATGATGATGCACAGCGTCAGCAAGGCATGGAAGATGCGAAGCGAGATATGGATTTACTTGCTCAACTTGGAGCCAAGCGCATTGCNGCTCCNCCAGCTGGAGCTCGTGGCATAGTGGAGCCNATGGCAGCAGCAGAACGTTATCGTGCATTACTTAATGCGGGTGATGATATTGGTGTTGTACCNCAAATTGAAATGTGGGGTGGTAATAAGTCGATTGGTCGTGTTAGTACGGCGATATATATAGCACTTGAGGCCGGCCATCCTAATGCNTGTTTTCTTGGNGATGTGTATCATACTTATAAAGGAGGATCAGATTTTGATGCTCTTAAGATGCTTGGGCCACAGGCTTTGCAAGTTTTTCATTGGAACGACTATCCAGCTAATCCTACTCGCGAAAACATAGGTGATGGTGATCGAGTTTATCCAGGTGATGGGGTTGCACCGATTACTAATATCGTCAAAGGATTCTTGCAGGTTGGGGCTACGCCGGTACTTTCGCTTGAATTATTTAATAAGAAATATTGGGCGATGCCTCCGCTTGAGGCGGCTAGAATTGGTATTAAAAAAATGAAAGCCTCAGTAGCTCCGGCTCTTTAATTGACTATGGCGAGTTACGAAGATTTGTCTAATCGTTTGGTTTTGATTACTGGAGGAGCCAATGGGATTGGCCAAGCGATGGTTGAAGCATTTCATACACAGGGAGCAATCGTATCATTTTGTGATTTAGACCAGGCTGGCGGTAAACGTTTGGTTAAACGTTTAGGTAAGCGAATTAGTTTTACCAAGGTCGATCTCACACGTGAGTTGGATATTAAACGCTGGGTCGCTAAAGAGGCTAAGCGGTACGGCAATATTCATGTTTTAGTGAATAATGCTGCACGAGATCCTCGTAGTAAGCTTGAAAATATAAAAGTCAAAGCGTGGGACGATCTTTTTGCTGGTAATTTGCGTGCTTATTTTTTGACTTGCCGTGAAGCCTCACCCCATTTAGCTGAGAGTGCATCTATAATTAATTTTTCGTCGATCACTTTCCACAATGGACCAGAAGAGATGTCTGCCTATGTGGCAACTAAGTCGGCGACGATTGGNTTGACTCGTTCATTGGCTCGTGAGCTCGGACCTAGGCGTATTCGTGTGAATACTATTTCACCAGGCTGGATTATGACTAATCGACAGCTCAAAGAATATGTTTCTTCGTCCATTAAGAGAGAGCTCAAGAAGATACAGTGTATTCCTGATTTAAACCAACCTGAGGAAGTGGCAGAGGTAGCCTTGTTTCTTGCTAGTGATGTTAGCCGTGCTGTGACCGGACAGGAAATTCTTGTCGACCGAGGTTGGACACATAGTTAGGCAAGAATGGCTGCTTATTCAGCTCCATAGGTCTTTACCAATAGATGATCCTTTTGCATTTGTAATGAGCTTAGTCATTTTTGAAGCTTCCTTAATACCGGGAGCGGATTCAACACCGCTAGATACATCTAAACAGAATGGATCAACCTGATTAATTGCATCTCTTACATTGTCGGGTGTTAATCCTCCGGCGAGTATGATTGGCTTTCCTAATCGTTTAGCTTCTAAAGCCAAATTCCAATTAAACTTTTCTCCGGTNCCACCTAGACTGCCTTTAACATAGCTATCGAGCAACCAAGCATTAGTGTTATAATGATGCAGTCGACAAAGCGATTCGCTATCTTTTACTCGAAATGCTTTGATGGTATTTTGTTGGAATTTTGAACAGAAGTCGGGAGTTTCGCTTCCATGAAATTGTAACGTATCTAGACCGACTGTTTCAGCTGTATAATTTACAGTGTCGAAATCTGCATCAACAAATACTCCTACTTTGGTGACATAATCAGGTAATTCACGAATTATTGTTTTAGCATTTTGTGGAGTAATAAAACGAGAGCTTTGCTCATAAAGCATAAACCCAAGTGCGTCGGCTCCAGCCTCAATTGCGGCTGTGGCATCTACTAAAGAGGTTATTCCACAAATTTTGATACGTACGCTCACTGCCAATACGCTATTGTGATTGCGGTCTGTGTCAACGTTTGTATCGGATTAAAGTTGCTTTGTAGAGGCAAGCAGGGCAAAGAAAGTGTATGGGAGTAGAGCATAAAATGGTCTACGTAGCCTTAGGGTCGAATTTGGGAGAATCCGTATTAACACTTCGTATGGCTGCTGCTAGAATCTCTGATTGGTCGCTGGAAAAAGTGATTGGCTCATCACTCTGGGAGACCGAGCCATTGAATTGCCCGCCTGATTCTCCTTCATTTATTAATGCTGTTATGGGGCTGAATCCAAAGCAGGGAATGTCNCCTGAGTCTTTGTTAGTTGACTTGTTGGAGTTGGAAATGCAGATCGGAAGAGAAAGGTCTGGTTTGGCTAATGAGCCTCGAAAAATCGACTTGGATTTAATTTCTTTTGGAATGGAGACTCGTAATACTGAGTCATTAATTCTTCCGCATCCCCGTGTTTTTGAGCGGCAATTTGTACTTTCCCCGCTTAAGGAAATNGCTCCCGATTTTATTCTTCCTGGACAAAAGAAGTCTGTCTCTGAATTGCTTAAAGATCTTCCTTTAGATGGAGTTTTGAAATTAGATCAATTACTATTGGCTTAGATAGTTTATAAGATCTAGAATTTCTTGTTTCTCCAAAGTATTAACCGTTCCGGGAGGCATGTTGGAAATATTTAGTTTTTTTCGGCTATCTATAAGTGCTTTAGGCAACCGTAATGGTGCTAAATTGGCAGATAAACTTTGAAGTGTTATTAAAGTGTCAGTTTCTTTCTGCACTTGGCCAATGTGAATTTTACCATCACTCATTTTAAACTGTTGCATTATATATGCTTCAGAAATGGAGCGTGATGGTTCTATAATTGATTCGAGAATTTTGACCGGATTCATTCTTTTGGTTAACTCACTTAAATCTGGGCCGACACTTCCTCCTATTCCATTTAGCCGATGACACTGTGAACAGCCAGCTTTATTATATGCTAATTTTCCATTGTTTAAATTAGTTGGTTTAAATGTGCTTTCAATTTCAAAGTCATTCAGTTTCCAGTCTTTAATAAAAACTATTTCTGACTTCATTTCGCTGATCCAATCCTTAAAAAGTGATAAAGCGACTTCGTCTACGGTATTGCTAACAAGAGGTGGCATTTGGCCTCTTCCTCGGTGGCTCAACCTTCTAATTAATACGGATTCTTCTGGCAGACCAGGTGAAACTAACATCGCATTGCTAATCCCAAAGGTATTGTGCTGAGGTCGTGCTCCTATCAAATTCATGTTGTCTTCAGATGTTTCTATTCCAAATTCAATTTTAGAATTACCGCCGCCGGAATGGACATGACAGCTAGAACAGTTAATATGTAAATAAGACCGTGCACGTTTGGAAAGTGTTTCATTGGGGTTATAGGGATCGACGAGAGATTGATTTTTGTTTTTTTGTTTAACGTATGGTTTGTCGAATAAGCCCATATGAGAAAATATTTGCAATTGATTATCTTTTTTACCTAAAAAATTGTGTGTTCGGTCAGTATTTAGAGTAGTCAGTCCTAGTAGGAAGCCGCGAGCTCTACTATGACACGTCATGCATTCAGCTCGGCTCGGAAAAGTCCAATCATGTCTCCGAAAGCCACCTGGTGATTCATTNTCGACGATTCGAAAAGTAGATTTAGCTCCTTCTTTTGGGACTAGTTCTGCATCAGTTTGATCTTCGTTCCACTTATATGAATAGCCGGCCCATTCGTTTTGTTGTCGGAGTAAAATTCGAGTCTCAATGAGAAATGCTTTAGCAAAGCCAAGAGTGTCTTCACGTTGGACTTTTAATGTTTGAACTAGTGCTGTTCCGTTAGGAAATGACCATGCGCCATTATAGTTTAGGCCTACAGTTTGCTTATCTGGAACAGCCATCCATCGTCTTGAAGTGGCTGTGTCATTCCAGCCTGAGGCAATTACAGAATATTCAATGACTCCCGGCTTTAATGTATGATTTTTCGTGTTTTCAAATAGGCCGGTTTCACTCAAGCGTCTCGGAAATGGCGTGGATAGGCGNATTCTTGGTTGAGTTTCGATTCGGTAAAACCCGCTTGAGTGATCTACGATTAATAACTCTCCTGAGTGAGTTGTAGCAAAGCCTGTAATGGCAAGCGGAGTGTCAGCAATTTCCTGAAATGCTAAACGTTTTTTTCCATTATGTTTAATACTCCAAATCTTGCCAGTTCCGTAATCACCGTAAATGTAATGGCCACGAAGGTCTTTCCATTTTAGNCCATAATATATGATGCCTCCAGTTATGGATCGGGCTTCTGAATGAGGATGTTCAGCCGTCGGAATTGTCAGTGGATGTGGTCCCATAGTACGGTTTTGGTAAAAAGGATGGCTTCCTTCGTAAACACTCCAACCATAATTATCTCCAGGATTTACCATATGAACAGATTCCCAAAGATCTTGACCATTGTTTCCGACCCAAATGTGCCCGGTGAGTTTATCTACGGCTAGCCTCCAAGGATTTCTTAATCCATAAGCGTATAATTCAGCTCTTGCATTTGGAAGATTAACGAAGGGGTTGTCTTTGGGAATCTTGTAAGGGTTTTTAGCATTAGTCTCACGAACATCAATCCGTAGTACTCCGCCTAGTAAATCATCTAAAGTCTGACCGGAGAGCCAAGTGTCAGAGTCGCTAGTGCCGTCACCTGTTGAAATATAAAGCATTCCATCTAATCCGAAGTCAATNCCTCCTCCGTCGTGTCCTCCGGAACGCCATTCAATGATAATATGTTCAGAGGCCAAATCAATAGTTGATGAACTTTTTGCTAGTTTGAACCGTGAAATTCTATTGGCTTTTTTACCTTCGAATGCTTCTAAGTTNAGATTGCTAAAAAGATATATAAAACCATTTTCGGTATACTTAGGATCAAAACAAAATGAGTATACATTTCGCCCCGGTAATTCTAAGAGTATTTCACGTTTTTTTACTTTTGGATCATCTTCAAAAGCAACTAGTTGTGTAGGTTCTCCTTGGCCGTGGTGTAGAAGTGCTAAAAGTCGTTTTGTCTGCGGCTCAGCTGCGAGAAACATCGGCGAGCGCCATACTTGATTTGTATAAATTGGTACGGCTTTAAATGGAGGAGGGGGCTCTGGNGTCCCTACTAGTTTTGTATTCGTCCAAAGTCCTCGATTAATAAAGTTNAAATGGGTCTCATCTTCTGCCCAACTNTGAATAATTACAGGTTGCCCAAATCCAAATAGTATTGAGTAAAAGGNAACCTTAATAAAATTAATCGAAAGGCGCATGACTTAGAGAAAAGTAATAGTCTAGAATGAACAGAGCAAGACAAGTGCTTAGTCAAATAGGTTGGCACNAGCTTAATAGTCAGTGATGATTTGGGNCATGGACTTGAATGGAAGAGTAGCTCTTATAACCGGAGGCAGTAGGGGAGTTGGTGCGGCAACCGCTATAAAATTAGCCCGGCATGGTTGTAATGTTGCAATAAACTGCAATCAATCCTTGGATCTTGCGAATAAGGTTGCAGAAGAATGCCAATCNCTTGGGGTAAAGGCTTTGGTGGTGAAGGGAGATGTTGCTTCAAATCTTGATTGCATAAAAATTCTTTCAGAGACGCTTCAATCGTTTGGCCAATTAGATATTCTGATCAACAATGCAGGGGTGACACGATTTATCAATTTTCAAAATCTTGATGATGTNAAAGATGAAGATTGGGATCGTATTATGGGAGTGAATTTAAAAGGCCCTTTTCAATGTGCTAGAGCAGCANGGCAATTTCTTGAGTCCAGTGAAATTGGAGTAATAGTAAANACAGCGAGTGTGGCTGGNATTACAGGTGTTGGCAGTTCTATTCCCTACTGTGCATCTAAGGCGGGAGTAATTAATCTTACACTTGCTTTAGCTCGAACTTTTGGGCCGAAGATTCGTGTTAATGCTGTGGCTCCNGGATTTATAGAGGGGGAGTGGCTGAAAAAAGGTTTGGGTGAAAGCTATGAAGAGGTCCGTAACAAAAAAGCTCAGGAAGGCTTACTCGACAAGGTAAGTAAACCTGAAGATATAGCAGATGGTATTTTCTCAATGATTATCTGCCGAAAAGTNACTGGGCAAATTCTTACAGTTGATACCGGTCATACCATTGGTCCAAAGATCGGTACTGGGATTTAAGTGAGTATCAATTGATTACCAGTTGAATTATCGTTCATCCANTGGTGTATACTTCAAATCGTCTGGCCCATCATAGAGGCTTTTAGGGCGAATAAGACGGTTGTCAGCCAATTGCTCTAGAACATGTGCAGTCCATCCGGAGGTTCTAGCTATAGCGAATATTGGTGTAAATAGGTCAGTTGGGATTCCAAGCGAGTAATATACAGTAGCAGAGTAAAAATCTACATTTGGATAAAGGTTTTTTTCAGAAACCATAATTTCTCGAATACGCTCACTCATGTCCAGCCACTTGGTTTCTCCTAATTCTCCGCTTAGTTTCTTAGCCATGGCTTGAAGATGTGGTGCCCGAGGGTCGAGCACTTTGTAAACTCGGTGACCAATACCCATGATTTTCTTTTTGTTTTTTAGACAATCTGCCACAAACTCATCGACTTTTTCGACACTACCAATTTCTTGAAGCATTTTGATGACACCTTCATTTGCACCACCATGTAAAGGGCCTTTTAGTGTTCCTATTGCAGATGTTATGGCAGAGTACATCCCGCTTAATGTTGCTATGGTTACTCGAGCTGAAAAAGTAGAAGCATTCATACCATGGTCAGCATGGAGGATGTAGCACATGTCTATTGTCTTTTCCTTAGCTTCGCTTGGTTTTTCACCATCAACGAGGTACAGAAAGTTAGCTGCTTCACCGAGAGTTGGATCTGATTCTGGTAATGGTTTGCCTTGGCGAGCTAAATGGAAATAAGCAGTTATAACTGGTACTTGGGCAATAAGTTTGATTGCTCGCGTTGCTTGGTCCTCGAGTGAATCTTGAGCTTCAGGGGGTTCGTAGCATGCAAGAGCGGATACAACAGTACGTATAGCTCGCATTGGTGAAGCATCATTAGGCAGCTGCTTTATAAGCTCAATCACGCCATCAGGGAGTTTTCTGGCTGCGGCCAGTTCAGCTTTCAATGCGGCCAGTTCAGTTGAGTTAGGAAGTTTTCCTCGATGAAGCAAATGAACTACTTCTTCATAAGTAGCCTTTCCGGCTAATTCATTAATATTGTAACCACAATATATCAGTTCGCCATCCAATCCACGAACATCACTCAATTTNGTAGTTGCGGCAACAACTCCTTCAAGGCCTTTNCTAGCTGATGGTTTTTCCGTATCGCTCATATCGTAAAATATCTTTTATCTCTTTTAGGCCGAGGACAATAATTTAAACGGGTTTTAAGCGCAATCGGAATCAGTAGATCTTATTGTTATTCATTTATAACCCCGGTAGACGCATCTGGCAGTGCAGGTCTCAGCAACCTCAACTGCAGTTAAAATTGATAAATTTGGTTTTAAATGCGCCCAAATCCAGCGGGCTAAGTTCTCACTGGTGGGGTTTTCTAAACCTTCTATTTCATTTAGGTAATGGTGATCTAATTGTTCCCAAAGTGGTTTAAAAGCTTTTGTAATATCAGAGTAATCAATTACCCAGCCAAGTTTAGGGTCGCATTCACCTTCAACAACAATTTCCACTTTAAAACTGTGCCCATGAAGTCGATTGCATTTATGTTCTTTTGGTAGATTAGGAAGATAATGTGCAGCTTCAAATTGAAAAGTTTTTCTCAGTTCCATAGTTAATTAGTTTCAAGATCGGTCCAATTTATTAGATCTCCCAAGGGAGGTCGCCCGTCATGCCTCCAAGCTAGGGGAGGTCGCTGCATTTTACCTAAAGGGCAAATTCGAGGGGCTCCCCATTGCCCAAAGGCTTGGGCGAATTCACGCAATTTTGATTCGCTTGCAGCTATGCCGATAGTGGATATGTTTTCTCGATAAGGTTCCAATATATGCATAAGCTCTGCAGGATTCTCAATTGGCTTGATAAAAATGAATCTGTTAAGAGGTGATGATTGAAACTGCTTTTCGTCCTCTTGGACTACTGTCCAATCAGTGGAGTCTTTGCTCTCCCATAGCATTGCACCAACATTATTGGCTGCTCGAATTTTATAAAAGCGTCGTATGCTAGTAATGTTAGCACTTTCTTTTGATGAGAGTTCTCCTCGTGGTATGGTCGTATTTCTTTTAGCCAGTTCTTCTGCAAGCATTTCTGCGAACTGGTCTGGTTTCAAACTTCCAAGCTCTTCAATATATATGACTTGAGGTGAGAGGCATCCTTGTTGATTCCATGCAATCACATCATCCGCGGCACGAGATATTATTGTTTGTGTTCCCATAACTTCATTTGCAAGTTGATCCACGTATCCGAAGCTTATGCGGTTTCCATAGCCAATAAATTTTTTGTTTAAAGGGAGGCGTTTTCTTGCTGATTCTAGAGTGCTATCATTACCGAAAGCTAAGATGCAGTCAGCTTCATTGAATAGCTCGCTTTCAAGTGTTTCGTTGCCACCTTTCCATTCTGCGATTTCAAGAGAGGAAGCTAGACCTGGATCTACGTAATGTAATGAATGTCCAAATAGTCGAGGGAGTAGTGATTTGCCAGAAGCGCACTTCACAAATTGCGCTGATCGAAGTAATAGTCCGAAAGCAATCGATTGAAAGATGGGGACAGGTAAATTCCCCGGAGCTAATTGTGCAATAAGTTTTGGGCCATGCACCATTGCAAGTGAATTTCCTGAAAGGCTTCCATATGATTGAAGGCGGGTTGGATCACCTANCTCTTGATTAAGTAAGTGAAAAAATTTTTCTTGTGTCCATTCTTCAAAGCATGCATTCAGTCCAGCTGCGAGAACTTCACGTGGAAAACCGGTCTCTTTTGGATCGGCAGCAAGAGCTAATTTGCGCAACTCGTAATCAGGTGATTGCCAAAGGGAAGCAGTTTCCACTAATTTCGAAATGATTGTTTCATTGCCTATTTGTGACAAATACTCATCCCGATTGCATTTTAGGGCTTGGCAAGCCTCTGCGATCAATTTGCCGCTTAACTCTGCATCTGGCTTATCTGCCAGAAAGTAATCCAAAGATTTCTCAAGCATTGTTTAAATAAATTAATGATAATCCTCTGGGCCTGGAAAATAGGTTAAACGCAAAATCTATATATTGAGAAATAAACGTAATCTTGGCTTTGAAAGTGCCGTACAATGATGAAAAGAGTGTCATGCGGTTTTTTTGAGTATAATGGCTGGTTTTCCGCCACAGCCAATTTCGCAAAATTACGGACTAAGTGCTCTAATAGCAACAATTGGTTTTGTCAGATTTTCCGGCCTGTGTTTTGATTTTGCGCATGAAAGGTTTTGTGCGTCCCATAATATTTGGTTTGATAGCTATTGGTTTAATGAGCTGCGGAGGTTCATCTTCTGATGATAAGCAGACTAGTACTAACGAAAAGACGAACATTTCATCAGGAGATATTTCAATATCTGTTACTCCAACCACTGATATCTCATCTTCAAAACAGGGTGTGTTAACTGATGAGAGTTCAAAATCCACTACCTCATACACAATTAAGCCAGATAAGTCAGGAAAGCTTCAAGATAATGGTAAATTAAAGGAAGAAGGAGGAGCTTACTTTCTTGATAATTCTCCGTTTAATGGTGATTTTATTGATCATCATGATAATGGCAACAAGTCTGTAGAAGGTAAGTTTTTGAATGGAAAGCAAGAAGGCGTCTGGGCCTATTACCATAAGAATGGCAACCGTTTTAGAACTGGAAAATATTTGAATGGTCGTGCCAATGGTCAGTGGGTTATTTGGCGAATGGATGGATCTAAATGGTCGGAAAAAAATTATGTTAATGGCCAGCTGAATGGGATTGAAACTCGTTGGCATCCAAATGGCCAAAAGCAGTCCGAAACCGAGTGGGGGGGTGGAAAAATTTTATCTAAAAAAGAATGGGACGAATCGGGCACATCCAAGCCTTAAACGCCTTTCTGATGAACGGGTATTCCGAAGGCGGTGAACCAATATTGCAACGCACTCAGCGAGGTGCTCGGCTTGTGCAAAACGGTTCGGTGCTGAGTGAGGTTCTTTCAGAAGCTGGACCAACACATAGTGTCTTTGATGTTTTAGCTGCAGCAATAATGTTAAATAGAGAATCTCGAGTGGGTATACTAGGCTTTGCAGCAGGGGGTGTGATTGCTCCACTCCGTGCAATGAATGGGAGGCAGGATATTTACGGTGTAGACCTTGATGAAGCAGGTTTTAAATTATTTGGAAGAGTTTCAGGTGATTGGCGTGGAAACCTTAAGTTTGTTCATTCGGATGCGGTTAAGTGGTTGAAGGCGCAACAGAAACCATTCGATGTTTTACTTGAAGACCTTTCGATTGGTCGGGATGGAGATGTGTTCAAGCCGGCTGTTTCAATCGATGTATTACCTTATTTGGTTCATTCTAAGCTCAAGCAAAGTGGAATAGCGATATTCAATTTACTTCCANCAGATGATCGAACATGGNTTAAAATGATTCAGGCCGTGAGCAAACCATTCACGAGTGGATTGATAATTACATTCGAAAGTTTTTACAATAAAGTCCTAATCCTAAGTGTTAAACCCCTAACTAGCACACCTAAGATTTCTCGTTTTTTGCGTAAGTTATTATCCGGAATTCAATCCTCAATGTTTTGTGATATTCAAGTGCGTACATTACGTATCACGAAGTCATAATCCCGTTTGCGCTTAATGAAGGTTTCTGACATCTTACTTCCAGTTCTCTTAAACAATGGTTATGCGTTTTATTATTAGACAAAATTTGATGAATAGGGCTGCTTTCAAGGGGATCCTTTTGCTCTTAATAAGTTATTCAGTATTAATAGACGCTCAGGAAAACAANACTTTGATCCCAAAATGGTCACGTTTTCAGGGGGAATTAATNAGTCTTAAAAAATATGATAATCCAGCTANGGATTTGCAACTTAAGGCTGTGTTCAATCCCCCTGTAGGAGATCCAGTTTTAGTTGATGGCTTTTGGGATGGTGAAAACGATTGGAAAATTCGATTTATGCCTGATATGGCAGGTGAATGGACTTTTAATATCACGTGTTCTGATGAAAGCAATTTGGGTTTACATAATCTTGAAGGAAGATTTCTTTGTACAGCGCCTGATGGAGATACTAAATTAAGTAAAAATGGACCAATCAGGGTTTCACGGTCGCGCACTCATTTTATGCATGATAATGAGAGACCTTTTTTTTGGATGGCTGATACGGCTTGGAATGGGCCACTCAAGTCTAATGAGTTTGACTGGAGTCATTATCTTGAGAATAGNAAACGCCAAGGGTTTACGGCCATTCAATGGGTTGCAACGCCATGGAAAGGGGCTCCAAAAGGAAATGCGGAAGGCCAGATGCCTTTTTTGGATAAAGCAAAAAAAAGAATTAATCCAGAGTATTTTCGACGCTTGGATAAACGAGTGGAAGCTATCAACCGTGCTGGTTTGATTAGTGTGCCNGTTTTATTTTGGGCCTCGAATGAAGAGNCTAACTTGATTAATTCTCTAACGGATGATCAGGCTGTTTTACTGGGGCGCTACATGGTTGCTCGTTGGGGGGCAAGTTGTGGAGCATGGATTATTGGAGCTGATGGAGACTATTCAGGTCCTAATGGGGATCGTTGGAAAAAAATCGGTCAGGCTATATTTGGTGATCGCCCCCGTACCCCTGTGTTTATACATCCAAAAGCTAAAAGTTGGATTTTTGAATCCTTTCGCGATGAGAAATGGTTAAATGCTTTCGGATATCAAATTGGTCATGAAATTAATGACGCTACAAATAATTGGATTCATAATGGTCCACCAACTCGTGATTGGAATAAACTTCCGCGTCGTCCAATACTAAATCTGCAGCCTCCCTTCGAGTGGGAAGCCAGCAATAGTAAGAATCTCCCTATTTCTTCAAATCATGTTCGCCGGGCTCTATACTGGAGTCTACTTAATACTCCAACGACTGGTGTTAGCTATGGAGTTGCTGGGGTTTGGGGATGGAATAATGGTGTTGATCCGGCAATTGGCTATCCTAATAAAGGTGTGCCGCCTGACTGGCGTGAGTCATTAACTTATGAGGGAGGAGAACAGATTACTCATATAAGAAGTGCATTTGAATCTATTAATTTTCATTCTCTCCGACCTGATCCTAATGTCCTTATCGAGCAGCCAGGAGATGATTCCATTGCTAGTTATGTAGCAGCCTCAAGTTCTTTAGATGGTAGTCTTGTTGTTGTCTATACACCAGTTGAAGCCAGACTGAAGATTAATGTATCAAAATTACCTTCTCCCTTAATTGCTGCATGGATCAATCCTCGAACCGGAGAACGAAATGATGTTCTAGCAGTGTTGCGTGGATCTGCATTGGAATGCCCGGCTCCTGGTGATGGTGACTGGCTGCTTATCCTTAGAGCAAAGCAGGAGGCTTTAGAAACTTCTTTGCTCCGTTAGTCAATGCATCCGCTCGCGGAAAAAGTGAGCGTATTAGCTCGGACTCAAAATCTTTTTCCGGGATCCGATAAAATCGTTGTTGCGGTTTCTGGTGGTCTCGATTCAATGGTTTTATTGGATTTATTGTTTGCGTCAGAATTGAATATCAGAGATCGATTGGTTGTTGCACATTTTAACCATCAATTGAGAGGTGCAGAAAGCGATGCGGATGCTGTTTTTGTTGAAGAATCGGCCAGATCCTATGATCTGCCTTTTGAGTTGGGTTGTGAAAATGTTTCTCTCAAGACTAAAGAACTAAGTGGAGGATTAGAAGCTGTAGCGCGTGAATTNCGCCACAATTTTTTTGTTACATTATCAAATCGTTTANGTTGTNAAACTGTTATCTTAGCTCATCATTTAGACGATCAAGTTGAAACTTTTTTTATTCGTCTTTTTCGGGGTGCGGGTAATCGTGGTTTGGCTGGTATGTCGGTTCTGTCCTCTTCTTATCTGGACCCTGAAATCAAACTTGTTCGCCCAATACTTAAAGTGCGACGTGTTGAAATTGANGCTTATGCTCAGGAGATGGGTATAAATCATCGCGAAGATAAGTCCAATAATGATACTCGATTTTTACGAAACAAAATTCGACACAATCTACTGCCGTATATTTCCGAGCTCTTCAATCCATCTTTCCACCGGCAAATTATTAAGACGATGGAATTAGCCGGTGATGATTCTGATTATATTGATAAGCTTGCAATTAATTGGCTATCTAAAGGGGAGGAAAATTTCGAGAATTTACCAATTGCTCTTCAACGAAAGGTTTTGCAGATGCAATTGTTCTCTAAAAGTTTAGAATCATCATTTGACTTAATAGAATCGCTCCGTACTCAGGTTGATCGAGCTGTAGAGGTTTCTCCCGGGAAACGATTAGTAAGAAAGAAAACTGGTAAGATTGAATGGCTCCCGATTATTAATGAGCGTCTGTTTTCAGTTGATCGTTGTGAGATTGATTTAATTCGTCAAAAGCATGAGATTGAATTTGGAGGTATAAAGTTCTGGTTTGAGAGGGTTAAAGGTGGTTTGNATAAGTTCACTGAGCTTGGAAAAAAGAATAACAGAGAAGTCTTTGATGCCGCGTCTATTGGTCCTCATATTATTCTGCGTCATTGGATTCCAGGTGATCGTTTTCAACCAATTGGCCAGACCGGAAAAAAGAAGCTTCAGGATCTATTTGTTAATCAGAAAATACCATCGCCAGAACGCCATCGGCGTGTGATTGGAGAGTCGGATGATGGCAGTTTATTTTGGGTTAATGGCTTCAGGATTGCAGATCCTTTTAAAGTTAAGGAGTCAACAACTGAGTTGCTTCTTTTTCATTGGGAAGAATAGAAGTATCCCAGTCTTTCCAAACAGGTTCATAGCCCAGATGAGCAATAGTTTTAGCAACGGTTTCTGGGGATCTTTCATCAGCTATATCAAATTGCCCGGTTGCTTTAGATTCTGATTCAGTGGTATTTTCGTTGAGTTCTTTTATTTTGCCGCGTTCGGTGTAGTGCAGATTATTAGTGCCTGCTCCTGTGTATCCTCCCGGTTCAGTATGACTGCCAGCGCTCATGCTTGTTATGCCTAATGGAATGAGTTGGTTACGCAGTTTTGCCGGTTCACGCGTGGATAGAACAATGCCAACATCGGGTAAAAATAGTCTCAAAGCACATATAGTTTGGACTAAATCTTGATCGTTGAAATTATTTAATGGTTGAAATTCTCCAGCGCAGGGCCGAAGCCTCGGAAGTGAAATAGTTAGCTGTGATTTCCAGCATCTTCTTAGTAAAAAATCTGCGTGGGCAGCTAGGCAAATAGTTTCGTGCCTCCAGTCGCTTAGTCCGTAAAGAGCCCCAATACCAAGACGTCGAAATCCGGCGTCATGTGCTCTTTCTGGAGTTTTCAGTCGCCAGTCAAAGTTCTTTTTAGGGCCAGAGGTATGCATATCTGCATAAACTTCTCTGTTATAAGTTTCTTGATAAACAACCAAACCCTCAGCGCCTGAATTTACAAGTGGCGAGTATTCCTCTTTTTCCATGGGCCCAACCTCCAGTGAGATTGAAGGTATCTTGCCTCGCAGTGCAGAAACGCAGTCGGCCATATAGCTGCTAGAAACAAATTTTGGATGNTCTCCAGCTACCAACAAAATATTGCGAAATCCTTTTGAAGCCAATGCGCTAGCCTCATGGACAACTTCATCAGTTGATAGGGTTACTCTAAGAATAGGGTTGTCACGAGAAAATCCACAGTAAACACAATTGTTAATGCATTCGTTACTTAAGTAGAGAGGAGCAAATAGGCGAATAACTTTACCAAAACGCTGTTGTGTTATTCGATTAGAACGTTCAGCTAAACATTCTAATTGGTTTGTTGCGTTAGGAGAAAGTAGGACTGCAAGATCTGATAGTTTTAAATTGCGTTTAGTTAAAACCGCAGAAACATCCAACTCCGAAGCATCTTGCGCCTTTCTGCAAAGGGCTTCGATTGGTAACTGGTTGAAATGCTCTACAAAACTCACAGGCACAAGTTAGCTAAGAGAGGTCGATTGGCCAAGCGTAGTTGTTTTTTTGATATGAAACTAATAGGGTTTCCTGCAGGAGGATTAAATAAGTAGACATGTTGGGTTTTGGGAAAAAAAAACCAAATGAGGCTGGAGAAGAGCATCGATATTATTTGCTCCCAGGAATGGGGCGATCAAACCGGCGTCGTCACAAGTTAATTTTCTTGTGGAGTATTATAGGTGGAATTGCTGGGTCAGTTTTAATCGGCGTCGCTATTTGGTTAATCAATCGATAATAGGCCTTAATTCTTCAGGGTATTTAATTCTTTTCTAAGTAGATCTGCCATTGGGGCGACCGTGTTTCGACTGAGGTCGAAGCGAATATTACAATGTTCAAATAATTTTGGTAATGGCCTTGANCCGCCTAGTGCTAGTGCAGCTTTGTAGTCAGTTAAAGCTTTGGAGCTGTTTTTTTTGGAATTGGCCCAAACCTGTAATGCTCCGAGTTGAGCAATGCCGTATTCTATGTAATAGAAGGGATGAAGAAAAATGTGCAATTGCTTGTGCCAAAGTTTAGCCTTGGCTGATTCGTAGTTAGTCCAGTCGACATTCCCCCCAAACCGGTCTATAAGGTTGCTCCAAGCTTTATCGCGTTCTTCTATAGAGTGGTTTGGATTGAGGTAAAGCCAATGCTGAAAGGCATCAACGGTTGCAATCCAAGGAAAAACAAAAACAATTCCTTCAAGGTGTGCTATTCGAGCGCGACGGGCTTCTTCTTCATTGTAAAATTCCTCGAGAAATTCACTTCCAAGTAATTCCATGGCCATTGAAGCAACCTCGCAAAATTCGATAGGAGCATGCCTGTATGAATGTAGGGGTTCGTTTTGGCTAGCCATGGCATGAAAGGCGTGGCCAGCCTCGTGAAGTAAGGTTTCAACGTCTCGCTGTACACCAACAGAATTCATAAATATAAAAGGCAAGCGAGATTCATCTAGCGAACATTGGTAGCCACCTGGGGCTTTGCCTTTGCGGTTGGCTAGATCAAGCAGACCAAGGTCCTGCATGGTTTGAAACCAGTCTGCTAGGTTTCCATCAACTTGATTAAAGATGGCTTGCGAACGGGCTACTAAATCCGAGACTTTTTCGAATGGCTTAAGAGGTGGTCGGCCTTTTGGGTCGGTAGCAGTATCCCACGGTTTTAGTTCATTAATTCCTAGCGCCTGAAGTCGTTCGTCTTGTAGTTCTCGAAGTAAAGGCACCATTTCCTCTTCAATTGCTTCCTGAAAAGAGATGCAGTCATCCGGTGAATAATCGAATCGGCCAAGTCGCTGATGAGCGAAATCACGGTAGTTAGGAAATCCTGCATTTTCACTCATTTGATTTCGGATTTTTGCTAAATCATTGAGGTAGACGTCAATTTTTTCAGCTTCCTCAAGGCGGCGGTTTGCTACTAACTCCCAAGCTTTCTGCCTATGTTTTCGTTCGGGTTCTTCAAGATGCCGACTCATTTGGATGAGTGTTTGCTCTTTACCTTCAAATTGTACTGTTAGCCCGCCAATTGTTTTCTGATATTGTTGGCCGAGCTTTGCGGTTTTAGTTTCGAGTGAAACATTTTCGCTGCGAAACAACTCTACTTGAAGTGCGGTATCACGAATAAAGACTTCGTAACGCTGATTTTTTAGCTCTTTCAAATTAGGATGCTGAATCAGTTTTTTTGCCAAGAGAAAATTGCATTTTTTTTCTTCAGGTTCGATTTTTTCAACGAAATCTAGATATGCTTTTTCGGCATCTTTATCTTCTGTTTGACAGGTCATAGCTATATATCGTTTGGATCCTTCTTCGGAGACAGCAGCGGATAGTTCTTCCCAATTAAGAATAAACAGTTCTAGTTTTTCAGCAGAAGATGCGGTTTTTATTTGCTCTTCAAGTTGTTTAAATAAGGGTTCGAGTGTTGTCCAATTTCCTATATTTATGTTAGACGGAACAAACTGACGAGGTGTATGTATGGAGATTTTTTCAAACATCTAATTGCGGAAACAACAATGAAGGTAAATGCGCAAAAATCCCAGAAAGTTTAATTGATATTGTGAATTTATATTGTTTGTTGGTGGGTAAAACGAATGTATATCTTATGCATCTAAATTAGGATTAAATTGTTGTGCAGACCTGATCTTTGTGACCTCACTGTTTTCGTATGAATCAAATTTTAGCAACAAAGGCCCTGCTTGCTGCTTCTGTTTTTTATTCAATTATTAATTCTGTGGTTGGGGAGGAGGATAGTAGATCGTTTGTCAACTATGATGAGCCGGTGGCTTCCTATTTGAATAGGATTCAAAAAGGGAAGCAGAAATTCGCATTTGATTCATCTATTAATTTAACTAAATGGCAAAAGGAGGCTCGAGGCTCTTTAGTTAAATTGATTGGGCTTGAGCAGATGCGTAAAGAATTAATTAATTTCAANCCCAAAGTGATTATGCCTGCCGCCATTTCAGTAAATGGCAAATATACTCAACAGCTTTGTGAAATTGAAACTGAGCCGGGAATTNGAGTGCCGTTTTATTATCTAGTGCCAACNATTTCAAAAAGTGAGAAACGTTTTCCACTATTCATTTCACCGCATGGCCATGATAAANTGGGCCTTCATTCATATGCAGGGGCTTTCAAGGACAACAAACATCGTGTTGAGGTTTTGGCTCGAGAGGGAAATATTGCGCAACAGGCAGCGCTTCGCGGGTTTGTATCTATTGCGCCTGCTACACGAGGCTTGGCAAGTGAGCTTCTTGTGCCTGATCCTAAGGGGCGTCATGGGAACCGTCCATGTCGGGCGCAGTTAATCCACTGTCTATTATCAGGGCGCACTCCAACCGCGGAACGGGTTTGGGATATGCAATGTATCTTAGACTGGGCACTGCAACAGCCAGAAGTGGACCCTGAANAAATTGTGATGACTGGGAATTCTGGTGGAGGCGTGTTGACGGCATACATGGCGGCGATAGATTCAAGGGTGACTGTAGCTGTTCCGAGCTGTTCGTTTACCTCATCAATTAGTCCAGAGGGTTATATTTTTCACTGTGATTGTTGTCTTATTCCGGGTTTTCGCAATTGGGGTGATTGGAAGGAGTTGGCGGGGCTTATTGCTCCCCGTCGATTATTGATTGTACACGGTGTTAAGGATGAGCTTCATCATCGTCCGACAGTTGATGCGTTGGGTAGCGAAGTTCAGGCTATATTTAAAATGGCTGGAGTGCCCAGTCACATTTCACTTANGTGGGGTAAAGATGGTCATCGATTTTATCCACACTTAATGTGGCCATTTATTGGTCAATCGATATCAGATTCTAGNTCAAGGTAATCTTGTTTTCATAAGATTGCTTGTGCAGACTGTGCTTTAGCCGATTTTTCGGCAAGTTTATGACATTACCTCAAGTCAAACTTGATCAGGGCATCCATGTGATGCACTTGTTTTATTCCATCGATCGCCAGCTTTGGGAGTCGTTACCAGAAGGAAAGTCTGCTGAAGCTATGCTTAAACTGCAGTCACTTTGTGATGCTAACTCAAATGCTAGCCATCCTTGTGTTCGAACCTATGCTAANGTGGGAGGAAAGGCAGATTTTGCGTTCTTTATTTTAGGAGAAGAGCTTGGAACAGTAGCTCAATTACATCGAGATATTGAGGCTTGTTTCCCGGGTGGAGTGTTAGTTCCGGTATATAACTATTTAAGTGTGACAGAATTATCCGAGTATATGCCTACAGAGGAGGACACTAAAAGAAGGATTAAAGGCGAATTTCGCCTCGAGCCAGATACCCCTGAATTTGAAGCTAAGATGGAAGAGTTGTCCAAAATGCGATTGGATTATGAGCGTTACAGGCTTTATCCNGAAATGCCTGACTGGGAGGTTATGTGTTTTTATCCGATGAATAAACGNCGTGAAGGTGCTGACAATTGGTATTCTGAAGATTTTGACTCTCGAAAAAAACTAATGTCCGGTCATGCTCGTGTAGGGCGTACTTTTAGTGACCGTATCAAACAGCTCATAACGGGTTCTACTGGTCTGGATGATTGGGAATGGGGTGTGACGCTCATGGCTCATAAAACTGATGCTATAAAGGAAATTGTATATGAAATGCGTTTTGATGAAGTGAGTGCTCGATATGGTGAATTTGGCGAATTTTATATTAATATTCGACTTAGTCCTGCTGATTTATGGGAGCATTTGAAGATATAACAACTAATTTTCTATTGAGTTAGGAGTTTTTTGCTAGGAGGTCATTCGATCAGGTTGTAGTTTCTGCGCAACTCAAGCGTGGANAATAACAAGGACATTAATCCTGATAGTTCTGCAATATCTGAACAGGATTCAGGAGTTGAATCTATTAGCAATATTGATACAGATTTTGTTGAAGAAGTTTCTAATGAAAATGCAACATCTCCTGTTGCTTGTCGTTTGTCAGAAATAGAGACTCCTGCTGGAAAAGAAGATGATTTTACTCCTATAGCGGATTCAGGGGAGCGTCGTGGATTCATAAAGTTTCTCTGTGTTGTAATTGGTGGAATTGTCAGCGNTATTCCTTTTGGAGCGGGAATATGGGCTTACCTTAATCCTATTACCCAAGAGAAAGGTCAAGACGGAGATGGTTTTGTTAAGATCACCACACTGGATGCCATTCCGGCTGATGGGACTCCGGCTAAATTTTCTGTCATAGCCGATAAAGAGGATGCTTGGAATAAGTTCAAGAATATTAGTGTAGGTGCAATTTATTTGCGAAAAGAGGCTGGTAAGGTTAAAGCGCTACACACAGTTTGCCCTCACTTAGGTTGCTTCATAGATTACAGGTCTAACGAGAACGACTTTTTTTGTCCGTGTCATAACAGTAATTTCAAGTTGGATGGAAATATTATATCTGGCGTTAGCCCTCGCCCTATGGATCCGCTTCAAATTGAAATACGTAATAGTGCTGAGGTATGGGTCAAATTTCAGAACTTCCAGCCTGGCCATGACCATCCAATTCCATTGTCATGAAGGCTCTTATCAATTGGCTTGATCATCGGACTGGTTTCCGCAGCCTTACAAAAGAGGTTCTTCTTGAGAATATTCCTGGAGGTTCTCGATGGCGTTATGTATGGGGTAGCACGCTTACTTTTGCTTTATTTGTNCAGTTTGTCACAGGTGTATTCCTTTGGATGGGTTACAGTGCTAGTTCTGGCGATGCGTGGGAGTCTGTTAACTATATTCAAAACGAAATGACCGGCGGCTGGTTATTGCGGGGAATTCATCACTGGATGGCACAGGCAATGCCAATTTTGCTTTTGTTGCATTTGATGCAGGTCCTTGTAGACGGAGCCTACAAAGCTCCTCGTGAAGTGAATTTCTGGTTTGGTATTATTTTGCTTAAACTTGTATTGGCTTTGTCCCTTACTGGATATCTTTTACCGTGGGACCAAAAAGGTTATTGGGCTACGAAGGTAGCAACTAATCTCGCCAACCTTGTTCCTTTTATTGGTCCCGAGATTCAGAAGCTAGTTGTTGGTGGTACTGAGTATGGTCACCATACGCTAACTCGATTTTTTGCTCTGCACGCTGGTGTTTTACCGGCATTAATTGTCTTACTTGTTATAGGTCACATTTATCTTTTTCGACGTCATGGAATTACTCCTGCTGAGCCAGTTAAGAAGAAAGATTCTTTCTTTTGGCCTGATCAAGTTTTTAAGGATGCAGTGGCTTGTCTTGCNGTGATGGCTACAGTCTTGTTTTTTGTTATCTGGTATCACGGCGCGCACTTATCTTCTCCGGCAGACCCATCTCAACCGTTTTCTGCAGCTAGGCCTGATTGGTATTTTCTTTACCTGTTTCAGTTCCTTAAGTTACCGGCTTTTGCTGCTGATAAAGAGGTTTGGGGNGCGATCTATATTCCAAGTATGTTTATTGGGCTTATTTGTTTAATGCCTTTCATTGGAAAATGGAAAGTTGGCCACTTTTTTAATGTTGGAGTGATGTTTGCTTTTCTCGGAGGAGCAGGCGCTTTGACATATCTTGCAAAGCATGAAGATATATCTGGCCCTAATAGTTCGAATTATCTAAAGGCAATACTTGATGATGGACGTGATGCAAGGAGGACGATTGAGTTAGCTAGACATGTTGGTATTGAGTCTACTGCATTAAATTTACTAAAATCGGATGCAAAGACACAGGGGGCTAAGCTCTTTGCACAACATTGCGCAAGTTGTCATAGGTATGATGGGCACGATGGTTTGGCTCATTACCTTCCAGATGCGAANTCATTGGATGAATTAAAACAACGCAGTTCATCTCTGAATCGTTTCGCCTCATCCAATTCTATTCACCCAAAATGGTTAGCNCGCTTTAAGGGCAGTGGAAAAACTAACGATTGGCAGACTGTTGAGGCTATAATCGCTGATAATAAAGAAGGTGCATTTGAAGTCATTGCCGGAACTCAGTTCAAAGAAGCTCCCAGTGCGCCAGATCTAAAAGGTTTTGCTTCGCGTCAATGGATCATGGATTTACTAAAACCAGAAATGTATATTAGTAAACGATTCTTTGGTGGAACAACCCACAAAGATGGAGATATGTATCGTCGGTTCCTTAATCGCAAGGTTACCAAATATGATGAAGAGGAAAAAGAGATGCTTAAACTTGTAGCGGTGGCTCTTTCTGCTGAGGCGAAGCTCCCATTACAAGCTGATCTAGATAAAGCTGATGTAGAGAAAATTCAACAGGGAGTGGATCACCTTATCGATGATATTTCCTGTATTGATTGTCATGCTTTTCAAGAGCCTGATTCCGATGTTGAGGGGCCTGATCTCACCGGTTATGGTTCGCGCGAATGGATAATTGACTTTGTTAAGAACCCTGAACACGAAAAGTTTTATCCAGAGTCAAACGATAGAATGCCATCTTTTGGAAAAAAGAATATTCTGACCGAAAAAGAAATCGGGCTTATAGCTGACTGGATTCGGAATGACTATTACAAGGCNCCAAATTCTCCTTATACACACTGAGATAATTTAACTAATCTCTCATTTTTGGACACACTTAAAGCAACTCGGCACTTAATAAANGTTGATCCTGATCTAGCACAAACTGTTCAGAAAATAGGTTCTTGTACTTTAAAGCCCGATAAGAGTCGTACTGTCTTTGCTTCTCTAGTTAGATCCATAGTCTATCAGCAGTTGACCGGTAAAGTAGCCGGTATCATATTGAATCGTTTTTTAGATATGTTTCCTGAAAAAAGATTTCCTTCTCCTGAGAGNNNGCTCTCAATATCTAAAGAGAAGCTNCGTGGAGCAGGNCTNTCTTATCAAAAAGCTCAATATATTCAAAATATTGCANAAGCTGCGATTGATGGNATTGTGCCTAATTCTAGACAGGCTAATCGAATGACCGATCAGCAATTGATAAACCAACTAACATCTATTAAAGGTGTTGGCAGGTGGACAGTTGAAATGCTTCTAATCTTTCGATTGGGGCGTCCCGATGTTTTGCCTTCTACAGATTATGGTGTCCAAAAAGGGTTTGCTTTAGTTAAAGGTTTGCATGTGCATCCAAAGCCAAAGCAACTAATTGTTGCTGGTGAATATTGGTCGCCATATCGGACGGTAGCCACATGGTATTTATGGCGAGCCGCTGACACTTTTGACTTGGCATTGAAGGGGCTAAAGAAAGTTTGAATCAATCAGTAAGATAATTATTTTTTACTATTTGAATTCTTGTTTTGAGTTTGCCTGATAGCAGGAATAAGNAGTATGGCTGATAGAATGATCATTCCGGCGCTTATATAGCTGAGGTTANCGATGGANAAGCCAGAGGCAAGTACGCTAAATCCAATNATAGGTGCTAAAACCCCTCTCACACCTGTAAAGAAAGTGTGAACAGACATATAGTCAGCCACGCGATTAGCAGGTGCGAGTTTGGTTACCCACATGCCCCACGCAATATCACCTCCNGCATGAGCAATTCCAAAAAATATCTGACCTATGATCATTCCTGTAAGGCTTTGGCTNCTAAAAAATATTATTATTCCTAAGGCAAAAAAAAGATTTAGTACTGAACGCAGTAAAAAGAAATTAATGCGGTCAAATAGCCATCCCCAAAGGGGATTTAGCAGAAGCCTGAATAGGTTTGGTATAACAAGGGTTAGAATGGATATGATAAGGTCACTTTGCTGTAATCCATAAATGGGATTGGTGAGGTACTCAATGCGTATCGGAATCATCATCAGATTGCCAAACCCCATCATCATCCAGCATATAAGTGCATGCTGAAACAACTTATCAGTTTTTGCGTAGCGAAGTGTGCGAAATGGATGGCTACCAACGCTGCTATCAAGTTGCCTAGAAGGAAAGCGCTTAAGGAAATACCATGAGGCCAAAAATGCAGCCCCAAAAATTACAAGTAGCCACCGGTAATATCCAAGCCCTTCTTGTGTATCTGCACCTGTTTTAGTTAGAAAATATCCAGCAACAAAACTGAAAATCCCGGCTCCTACTACTCTAAACCACACAGTTCGAGAGAAGTAATGACCACGTTTGTTTTCAGGATAATTATCTCGAAAAATTTGTGTTAGAAGTGGAATAGCGCCTGTAGAGCAAGACATTGCAACTATGCTTCCAAAAAGAAACAGAGGTAATGACTCGATAGCTGCTATAAGAAAAAAGAAAAACGCTCCAATAATAGACATTCTACTGGCAGCTGCTCCTGCGGGTAGTTTGAGTGCTTGAACAATGGTAACTACTACCGGTGTGAGAAGTAAGCCCATGCTNGCGGCAGTNGATACTAGGGCTTTAGCAACNACTCCAGGNTCNCCGAATCCTTTGACCACAGCTAGGAGNAGAAATGTGGTGCCAGCCGTCTCGAGAATGCCATTGCAGATAGCCCTNCGCTTTTCGAGTCTAAATGTAACTTCAGTCCGTTCGGCAAGATTCATCCGGGAAACGCATTATTCAGGAAAACTAATGATTGGCGATTAATAAAAACCGTTCCTCGCTCTAAAGGGATAATCCGGTTACAACAACTGGCGTGTCGGGAGTGGTAGCCATCGTCGGCCGACCAAATGTCGGAAAATCGGCCCTGTTTAATAGAATTGCTCGCAGGCGAGTTGCGATCGTGCACGATCGTCCAGGTGTCACGCGTGATCGCCTAAGTGCGGAGGTCGAGTGGCAAGGACGNCCTTTTATGCTGGTTGACACTGGCGGAATCGGTTTACTCAAAGGTGAACAAGGAGGTGATGATTTTGCGCAGGAGATTGTGACGCAGGTTCAGGTAGCACTAGATGATGTGGATGTTATTTTATTTGTGGTAAGTGTTCAGGACGGTGTGCTTCCGATGGACCTTGAGGTGGCTAGTATGTTGCGTGCTGCAGATAAACCGGTACTCCTAATAATTAATAAAGTTGATACTGCTGGACATGACAGAGGTGTTGATGAGTTCGCTGAGCTAGGTTTTGAAAATGCTTTTCCAGTCAGTGCTCTCCACGACCGTGGAATAGACATATCACTTGGTAAAGCGGTTGAATTTTTGCCAGAAATTTTAGTTCATCCAGAAGGTGCCGAAGGGCAAGCGGACGATCATCAAGCTAATGATATTCCAATGAATATTGCAATCGTTGGTCGCCCTAATGTTGGGAAGTCATCGATTATAAATGCACTTACTCAGTCGCAACGCGTAATAGTGAGTGAGATTTCAGGTACTACAAGAGATGCNATTGATGTGCCTTTTGAAGTTGAGACNGATGGNGTTAGACANCGTTATAACCTAATTGACACGGCTGGAATTAGGAANCGTCGTCGGGTTAAGGATTCGGTAGAATTTTTTAGTGTAAACAGGTCAGACAAGGCAATTGAGCGATGCGATCTTGCGGTTATTGTTCTTGATGCAGCCGANGGGGTTACTGAACAGGATAAGAAAATTTGTGATAAAATTACCGATGCTGGTTGTGCTTGTGTCATTGTCGTAAATAAGTGGGATCTCTATAAAGCTGCTGCTGAAAAAGCGCGCAAGGCGGAGGCGAAAAAAACGAAGGAGCAGGGAGGCCGAAAGTTTAGTTCAAAGAAACAACAAGAAATGATGTTTGAGGAGTTTGGCCGCTGGGTGCAGGCCAATTTGTTTTTTCTCGATTATGCACCTGTTATTTTTACATCCGCTTTAGATGGTTTTCAACTCGANCGAATGCTTGAGGCCATTCGTTATGTGACTGGTCAATTAAATCAGACATTACCGACGAGTTTACTCAATCGAACATTACAGAAGGCCATTGAGCGCAGTCCTGCACCCAGTTCTAAAGGTCATCGGTTCAAACTATATTATTCAACTCAGGTTGAAACAAAGCCGCCGACATTCTTATTGTTTGTNAATCGAAAAGAGCTTTTGAGTGATAATTACACCCGTTATCTAATTGGTGTNATCCGNAAATCATTTGGATTTGAAGGATGCAATATCCGTTTGATAGCAAAGCCACGGCCTAAAAGTATTGAACCTATTCGTCGCACATCCATAAAAAAGAAAACAGGCAAGAAGGCTTCTTATCGCGAAAAATTCCGAATCAAGGATGTTCAAAAGAAGAAAAAAGCGGCAAGCCGAAAAGTTAGAAAATCTAATAATAGGAAACCATAACTTNAGTTATTGAGTAATAAGAGTTNGGAGGNAAANGCTCTTANCACATNTTTAATTTTAAAAAGCTAATCTTGCCATTTNGAGGGTTAGAAGAGAGCATTTGTCTTTAGATTCCGAGTTTATGGAGNCTTTGATTTCCCCTGATTTAATTAAGCGCTTGGAGCAGTTGCAGCTTTTGGCGCGTCGACGTTCTAAGAGCACGGCTAAGGGAGAGCGTCGCAGTGGATCTCAGGGGCAGTCGGTAGAATTTGCGGATTACCGTAATTATGTGCCTGGTGATGACTTGCGAAGTATAGATTGGAATTTATTCGGCCGTCTTGACCGCCTTTTTCTAAAGCTTTACGAAGAGGAAAGAGAGTTNCCTTTAACAATTTATCTGGATGCAAGTGAATCGATGTCATTTGGAAGGGTTACAAAGTTTGATTTTGCACGCCAGATAGCAGCCGCAGTTGGTTATGTTGCTTTATGTGGTTTTGATCGTGTNACAGTAGAGCCATTTCCTTTAGTTGATAGCCAAAAAANTTTTGTANGTGAACTTCACTCTGTGCGAGGACGTCATTCGTCGATGCGTTTCTTTGACAATTTGAATCAATTGAAACCCGGTGGATCTGTAGANTTTAATCAAGCGTTAAGATTGGGAGCAATAAAGAACCGANATCCGGGAGTAGTAGTTGTATTAAGTGACTTTTTGAATTTAGACGGTTACGAAACTGGNCTGAAATCACTGACTAATCGTGGTTCAGAGGTNCATGTNGTTCANATTCTTTCTGANGAAGAGCTGGAACCATCAACTTATGGTGACTTAAAGGTGGTAGATTCTGAAACAGGAGNGGAACAAGAGGTTACTTTTGGAAAATATAGGTTAAAGACGTATCAGGCAACAGTGCATAAGTACTGCCTTCGGCTTCGTGAATTTTGTCAGGCTAGAGGTGTGCACTATCAATTGGCGCAGTCCAATATGCCAATTGATGATTTTTTGCTTAAAGCCATGCGAACTGGAGGTATGTGGAGATGAATTTTCTTAATCCAGAAGCCTTAGCCTTTGCGGTGACTTTGCCAATTGTAATTATTTTTTATCTGCTAAAGCGCCGAAGAGTGGCACATTTAGTTTCTAGTACAATTATTTGGAAACGTTTTTTGAATGAAACACAGGCCAATTCTCCATTTCAGAAATTAAGGCACAATTGGTTATTGATTATTCAGCTCATTTTTTTGTCTTTGGCCATATTTGCATTAATTCGTCCATACTTTTCTAGTAAAATAGAAAGTGGTCGATTCGTTGTCGTAATTTTAGATGTCTCTGCTTCAATGCAAGCAACTGACGTTTCATTAAATCGGTTTGAACTTGCTAAGGGTGAGGTCAATAAAATGATAGATGGAATGTATGACAATGATCAGATGGTACTCATACTTTCGGGAGGGAACACTGAGGTTCGGCAATCACCGACAAGTGTTAAGGCGATTTTAAAGAAGGCGCTTGATCAAGTCAAAGTGACTGATTCTCCAACACGACTACTAGAAGCAATTAAACTTTCACAAAATCTTTCGCGTAATCGTGCTAAAGTTGAAGTGCATTTATTTAGTGATGGTGTTTCTTCAGACTTGGATGCCTTTGAATTGCAGGATTTGAACCTAGAGTACCATCGTTTAGGAAAAGGAGGTGGTAATCTTGGGATTACTTCACTCGAAGTAAGGTCAAATCCCGAACAGTTGGGTCAACAGTCGGTTTTTGCAACAATAGGTAATTTCTCTACAAATACCATGTCGAGTGAAGTTTCATTGTTTTTTGATGATCAAATGATAGGAAACCGGCGTTTGACTGTGATGCCTACCAACACAGCTTCATTGGTGTTTTCCTCTAATCAACGCACTAATGGGGTGTTTAGAATGAAGCTAAAAAATGATGATTTTTTACAAGTGGATAATATTGGTTCTGTTATGGGGCTTACGCGCCGTAATGTAGAAGTATTATTGATTACCAAAGGAAATGTATTTCTAGAAAAAGCGCTCCGAAGTATTGATGATGTAAATTTAATTGTTAAGTCTAGTTTAACAGATTCTACTCCAAATGTTGATGTCGTGGTGCTTGATTCAATAAGACCTACCGTTTGGCCAAGTGGTAATGTCATGGCAATTAATACTCAGTCAACCAATTGGTTCCAGCCAAGCGGATTACTAGAATCCCCTCCAATTGTTGATTGGAAGAGTGCACATCCTATTCTACGTTTTGTGAATTTTGATAATGTCCAAGTTGCTCAATCATTAAATTCTGAATTGCCGACTTGGATGAACCCTATAGTAGAGACTCAGTCTGTACCATTGATAGCGGTTGGGGAAAATGATGCTAATCGTTGTGTTTGGGTTGGTTTTAATCCCCTTGATAGTACTTGGCCGTTGCGAGTGTCCTTTCCCATTTTTATTGCCAATGCTATCGATTGGCTAGATCCAAAGATTGTTACTAATCTGAGTGCAGGAGAACCTTTTAGTATGCGAATGGCAGAGAAGGGTTCCGCAGTGATTGTGACTTTACCTGATGGTGAAATAGTTGAAACATCTACAATGGGAAATGGTGAATTTGTTTTTGCTGATACATTTCAGCAGGGTGTTTATCATGCTAAATATGGCACCAATGAAATCTCGTTTTGTGTCAATCTTCTTGATGCAG
>PAOJ01000040.1 GCA_002708005.1 Verrucomicrobiales bacterium
GGCGATAATTATCGTTTACAGACGCTTCTAAGTGAAATTTGCTCTAGTTATCCTTTTAACTTTCGTAAAAACCCAGAAGTTGGTGAATTAGTAGACAGCAAATCTTTGTAAAAAATGACTAAATCTTGGCAACTTTCTCGTCGAAGNATGTTACGNGCATTGGGGGCTTCAGTTGCGTTGCCATGGCTCGAAGCTATGCANCCGNTTTCGCCNCTGGCCGTNACTCCAAAACGCCCNAAANTGAGAGCTGGCTATATATATTTTCCAAATGGTGTCTCCAAAGGAAGTTGGGAGCCTGAAAAGGTTGGTCGTAAAGGTGAGCTTAAAGAATTAAGCAAATGGATGAAGGACCTCGAGCCCTTCAAAAATGANATTCTTATCGGCCACAATATTTGGACNCCTAGAGGCAATGGTCATGGAGCCGGTACGGCTACATGGTTAACNGGGGGATCTTATAGTGGNTCTCGAGTGAGTGCNGGNGGAACATCGGTCGACCAAATNATCGCTAGGCATGTTGGTAAGGACACAATGTTGCCTTCATTGGATATGTCGATGCGAGGCGAGGGTTANTTTTCAAACAGCCTGCCACGCAACTCCATTTCATGGGTAAATAGTAATTTGCCAGCTACTAGGGATACAAATCCACGNACGATTTATGATCGGATGTTTCGAAAGGCAAGTGAGGGTGTAACCGACAAGGGAGTAATCGATCTGGTGAATGATCAAGCAAAGAGCCTAAAGCGTCGCGTTGGTCTAGCGGATCAACGGAAAATTGACGAATATATAGAGGCTCTTCGCGCGGTAGAACGACGTATGGAGTTTGCCGAGAAACAGGCTGTTAAAACTGCCCTTAGCAAAGGTGAACGAATCGCTTTCAATCGACCATCGGTGGAAATCCCAGATAATCACGAAGATTACATGCGAACGATGATGGACTTGATGGTGCTAGGTTTCTGGTCTGGGGCAACGAGGGTGGGATCTCTTATGCTTGATCATGGGCAAAGTAATCGCTACTTCGATTTTATTGACGGGGTTCGTGGAACGTGGCATGCGTTATCGCACTACAGAGACATTAGCGGCAAGACTGAGGACGACGATGGAATTAATTCTTGGAAAAATGTTGCTCAGAAGCGAGATATGTACAACGCGGTCACGGCTTGGCACCACCGGCAATTCGCCTACATGATCGGCAAGATGAAGGGTATCGACGAGGGAAATGGCACGCTGCTTGACAATACGTTACTTCTATATGGATCCAGCCTTGGTGATGGTCATGCGCATGGCGAGGAAAACTTACCTATCATTTTCGCGGGAGGAGGGGGAGGTACCGTACGTTCCGGNAGATATCTAAAATATCGCCGAAACTATTCTCTTTCAAAATACCACTTGGCTACAATGCAGCGAATGGGTGTTCCAGTTGAGGAATTTGCTGATGCCGACTCGCCAATGAGTGGTCTAACCAAGAATGTTTAATTTTATATGAAAAAAATCTTGTTATCTGTGATGGCGGTTTTTGCCGTTGGCTGTTCTACAACTGATAAAAATGATGTCATTCCAATTATCGATACGCACATTCATCTTTATGATACCGCTCGTCCGCAGGGNCTTCCATGGCCTCCGAAATCGGATAAGGTGCTTTATAGGCCAGTGTTGACAGAGCATTTTGATAAGGTGTCTGAAGAAAACAGTATTAATGCCACTGTGATAGTGGAGGCAAGTAAGTGGATTCCAGACAATCAATGGGTTCTTGATTTGGTGGAACATGATCCGGATCGTTATATAGGATTGGTTGGTAGCTTAGAGATTGGAACTCCAGAATTCAAAAACCACTTGGAAAAGTTGTCGAAAGATAAGCGATTTGTTGGAATCCGAATGCGCGAGCGTCCGGGCGGTGAACAATTTTTTAAGAATGAATTAGTATGGTCAGATCTTGAATTGCTTGCTGATATGGATCAGACATTGGACGTCTTAATGTTTCAGTTTAGTTTGCAGGATGTTGATATGGTAGCAAAACGACTACCGAAATTAAAAATTCTTATCAATCACGTTGCAGGTGCGAATATTGAAGGTAAAGCAGCTGATCCAGAGTGGGTATCTGCAGTNCAAAATGTCGCCAAAAATAAGAATGTATTTTGTAAAATATCTGGTCTGTTTCAGCAGTCTCGTAGACAGCCGTCTCCTAAGGATGTTTCCTTTTATCAGTCGGAGTTGGATGTTCTGTGGTCAACCTTTGGTGCTGATCGGNTGATATATGGAAGTAATTGGCCTGTAACTATGCGGGGNGGTACATATGCGGAATATCTTGCCGTAGTAAAATCTTTTTTTGCTGATAAGTCGCGTGCGGCTCAGAAGAAATATTTTTATCAGAATGCATTGAAATTTTATGGGCTTCCTTCCCTAAAACGCTAAGCTATTTCTGTTTCTAGAGCATTTTTAAGTTCATTAATTTTATTTAGATCTATTAATTTTTTACCGGATTTTGTTCGTACGTAAAAGGTGTCAATTGCAGCACCTTTCTCTGTACTGATTCGTGCTACATGGATGTTTAAATTGTGTTCAGTTAATATTTTTGAAATACGATGCAATAATCCAATTCGATCTTCTGACTCTACTTCAATTATTGTACGAGACTCAACCGAATGGGTATCTATTCGGATACGAGTAGGTAGCTGCCACTCTTCCGGTTTGTTGTTTTTGAGTTCAGGCTTAATTTGTAGTTCAAATTTCATATCACCGCCTGGAAGTAGTAATTGATTAATTAACTTGTTGAACTTGTCACGCTCTGTGCGCTTAACTAAGCCTCCGTTGTAGGAGTTTATCACAAAGAACGTATCGATTATGATTCCATCGGTTCTTGAGAATACGCGGGCGCTAAGTATATTTAAGCCTGCTGATGCAAGTGCCCCGGAAATTATTGTAAACAATCCGGGGCGATCCCAAGTGCAAACTTTCAGCGAGGTATAGCCACGTGCCGGCCGGTCATGCCAGCCGATTACAGGTTCTAGCACTTTTTGATTAGTTGCAGAGCTGACGCGTTTAAGGAACAAGTTAACATGATTAAGGTCTATTAAAATATGATTAATGGAGTGCGCCCGAAAATAACGAGATGTTAGATGAGCGAAGTGAGCTTCCAATTCTTCTTCGCTAATTTCTGGAGGCAACTCACTACGAAGCGTTAGTTTTAGTTTGGTTAAACGATTTTTTTCTGCTGTTTCGTAATCTTCGACGCTTGCTATACGTCTGCCTGCTCGGCGATAAAGAGATTGTAAAAGGCTGTTTTTAAAATCGTTCCATAAGTCATCACTTGTTCCTAAAGAGTCGGCAAAGGTTAATAAAGTAAGCATAGCCAAGTTCTCTTCATCCTGAACAGTTTCAGAAAATTGTCTAATTACTGTTGGAGAATCAATATCTCGTCTTTGAGATATTTTGGCCATGAGTAGATGATTTTCAACCAGGAATTTTAGTCTATTTAATCTGCGAGGGGATAGGCCTAGACGTTTGCCTACTTTAAGACAGATCGATGTCCCGTCTTTTACATGGTCTCCACTTTCCATTCCTTTTCCGGCGTCGTGTAAAAAAAGTGCGAGATAAAGCAAGTAGGGTAAATCGATATCTTGCAGGATATGTGTGTAATCAGTAAATGGACGCTTTTTTGAATCCCAAACTCGATCAAGTTTCTCGATGCATATAAGTGTATGTTCATCTGCTGCATAAGCATGAAAAAACTCATGTTGCACAAGGCAGGTCATACGGCCAAATTCAGGGATGAATCGGCCAAGTAAATCGACTTCGTGCATGGTTCGTAATGTGGGAGCAACATTTCCCCGATGGTTTAGAATCTCAAGAAATGTTTCATGGATTTCCGGGTTGTTGATAAAGCTTTTATCTACGAGTGAAACATTATCTCGTAATAACTGTATGAGGTCAGGATGAAATTCCAGCCCGCGTTGTTGAGCGTGCAGGAATACTTGCATTAAACGTTGTGGTTTATCTTTNAAAATCCGAGTGGAGCTTGGAACAAGCTCGCTGTTTATTATTATTAGTCCGTCAAGTTTTTCATTTTCCTTAATGCCTCCGAATAATTTTCGTAGAGAAGGAAGTCTCGAGATTTTTTTTGGTCTTAATGCTAGACGTCGTTCTATCATGCGAGTGATCAAATGTATGCTGCGCATATGGGTATACAGATCACGCATAAATGCCTCTAAACGTCGTGCAGGTGAACGATCTTTATACCCCAGCTGCCAAGCTACTTTTGGTTGTAAAGCTTTGGGAAGGAAGTCTGTTGGTCGATTGGATTGATAATGTAGTTCATTGCGAACTTTCAATAGGAAGCCGTAACCTTCCTCAAGTTGAATTCGGTTATTTGGACGAATCATATCTTGTTCTTCAAGTTCTTCCAGAGAACGAGTTCCGTATTTGAAGTGACTCATCCAAAGTAGATTTTGATAATCTCGAAGACCTCCACATCCGTTTTTTATATTAGGCGCTTGAAGTAGCGCTGAGTTTCCAAACTTTATACGTCGAGCATCTTGATCTGCTATGCGCATCTGCAAATAAGAATTAATATGATTTCGAACGCATTTCGCTTCAATGCGTTGTGTTAGTTGTTCAAATAATTTTTGATCACCACTNATTATTCGGGATTCTATTAGTGATGTTTTTGTCTGCATGTCATCATTTGCAACATTGACTGCATCCTGAATATTACGAACTGAATGCCCCACTTTCATTCCTAAGTCGTAAAGTGTATAAATAAGACCACCTGGGCCAGTTAACTTTTCTAGTAATTCATGCTTAAATATTTGCGTTAGACTGGATGTCGAGCCGTTGTGCAATAGCATAATGTCAATATCGCTATGAGGATTTAGCTCGGCTCTACCGTAGCCTCCAATTGCTACTAAGGATATTCGAATTTTCCTTTCCTTTTTTTGAGGCTCAAATGTGATTAATGTCCATTCGAATATTGCTTGTAAAAGCGTATCTAGCAATTGAGACCTAGCCTTGCATACCTCTCGTCCAGATGCTCCTTCGCGATGCCATTTTTGCAAACGTGCTGATTCTGACTTGAGATAGCGTTTTAGCTTGGATAGCTCACTGTTGAGAAGTCCATCCGTTGGAATGCTGAGTGGTTTAATAAAAAAAGAGTCTTTCTCAGGCACGAGACGGGGAATCTACAGTTAACGGCAAATTAAAACAATTCTGCTAGGGGTAATGTTATATTAGTAACCTTGCCGCTTGGTAAAGGGTAAATTAGATTCCTGCGAGATGGCTGACAAGAATGACCCGGATATTGCTCTAATGCTCCGAGTGAAGGAGGGGGACATGTCGGCCTATGAGATTCTGATCGAGAAATTTAAACAACCGGTTATGAATTTGGTTTATCGGTTGATACATGATCTGGATGAGGCTGAAGATATAGCTCAAAACGTCTTTATTCAAATTTGGAAAACGCGCGATAGATACGAGCCTAATAGCAAGTTTACTACATGGCTGTTCACAATTGCTCGTAATATGGGATTAAATGAAATTCGTCGTCGCACTAGACATCCAGCAGATTCTNTAGATGAGCCGCATCCTGAGACTGANAATCAACCTCGNCATGTAGTTGAGGATTTTACAAGTCCGATCCCTGCTGAGGCAGCTTTGAGCGATGAATTGCATGCTCGAGTTGAGGAGGCGATTAGAGATTTGCCTGAAAAACAACGTATTGCGCTACTTCTATGTAGGGATGGAGGGGTTACTTATGAGGAAATTGCTGAGATTTTGGGGGGTATATCTCTGACAGCTGTAAAATCTATTATTTTCCGAGGAAGGGCGGTGCTCAAGACACGCTTGAAACCATATCTTAATTCTGGAGATTGGAATAAAAAGTGAATTCCAAGCAAAACTTTTTTACATATTCGGTTTTTAAATAATTAATCTATGACTCAGTCTGATTACAACCAACTATTGCAGAATTCTTTCGATCGAGAGTTGAATGAAAGAGAGTTGGATCAGATTCATGATTTTTTGCTCCAAAATCCAAATGAACTCGCTGATTTTGAGGCAGTTGATCAATTGCTTGCCAAACTTCCTGATGTCAATGTTTCACATAATTTTACTAGTCTTGTGATTAATGAGGCTCGTTGTGAGATCAATAATTTGGAGAAATCTGACAAAATTGTTGATCTTTCTTGGAGCCGGTTTTTTACTTCAAAATATCAGTCAATCCGTTTGGCAGGTGCGGCATCTTTTATCCTATTTATTGGACTTTTAGTTTATCAGTCAAAATTAAGTCAGGATCGTCTTAATATGGCAGAAAGCGTTCAGGTGGTCGCTAATTTTGCTGAAATGGCACCTGAATTGTTGAGTGATTTCGAAACGATTAATGCTATTGACTACTCTGATCCTATAGATGAAGAGCTATGGGCGGCACTCAAATAAATCATGCTTATCCAGTCAAAAGCTAATCGTTTGATTTTTATAACTTCTTTGTTGTTTTGTTTTGGGNCTTCTGTTTTTTGTGCAGATTCACCTTTCGCAAAATTTAAACAAATATTGGATTTACCAAAAGCTAAGCGTGAAGTTGCAGTTGAAAGTCTCAATGTTTCTTCTGATAAACGTCGAGCAATTATTAGTGCTAAAATTAAAGAGTATGAGGCTATGCCGCTTAAGCAACGTAATCATAAACTTGATGCGTTAGATTTTCGTTGGCACTTGCTGCCTTTGCTTAAAATGGAGCCGGCTATGCGTACGGATAAATTGACGGCAATTCCTGAACGATTTCGTGAAGACATCTTAAATCGTCTTAATGGTTGGGATAAGTTAGATGTTCAGGTCCGAGAAAGCTTAATAAAGAATGAGTCTTTTTTTCGGTATATGTCTAGTTTTGGGCGTGGACCTGAATCGCGAGCTGCTATGACTAATCATTTAGTTAAAATGCCTTCTAAATTGCGTGAGAATGTTGAGGAAAGAATTGTTGAATGGAGAGGTAAGCAGAAATCAGATCGTCGTAAAATGAAGCGACATTTTCATCGTTTTTTTGAGCTTCAGCCTATCGACCAGCAAAAAGCTCTAAGTCACCTTTCCATTCGTGAGCGAACAAAAATGGAAGCTAGTTTAATTCGATTTAAGTCTATGACTGTAGAACAAAGGAAAATTATTTTGAAATCCTTTGACCGGCTGGCTGATATGTCTCAGGTTGAGCGTACAGCCTTTTTTCGTAATTCCCAACGCTGGAATGAGATGAGTAATGTCGAACGTAAACAGTGGCGCACTTTGGTAACAAAAATGCCACCTTTACCCCCGGGTTTTGAAAAGGAAGCATCTCCTCCACTTCCTCCTGGGATGAGGGATCCCGCTTCTGGGCAGACTATTGTAACTAATTCGCTTCGCTAACCGCTGTAATGGATCCTATCGCCTTTAAGATTGGTGGATTTGCAATTTATTGGTATGGCGTCCTAGTTGCATGTGGTTTTTTGGCCGGACTTTGGACCGCGAGCCGTCGTTCTGTCTTCGACGGACTCGATGGTAAGGCGGTTTCAGATTTAGGTGTTTGGATTATTGTTGGAGCACTGATTGGAGCTCGCGTCCTATATGTCGTTACCGAGTGGGCTGAATATTCTGATAAATCTTTTTTAGAATGGATTGATTTTAGAAGTGGGGGATTAGTGTTTTATGGAGGCTTTATTGGTGGAGCCACATCAGTCATTTTATACATTCTAATTAAAGGGAGTCAGCCGTTGTGGAAGGTTGCTGATGCACTTGCGCCCAGTATTCCTCTTGGTCATGCATTAGGTCGATTAGGTTGCCTTATGTACGGATGCTGTTTTGGTTCAATTTGTGATCACTCATGGGCAGTGCAGTTTCCATTTGGNAGCCATGCACACAACATTCATAATTCTTTAGGGCTCCTTTCAAGTGAAGCAACACACTCGTTGCATGTGCATCCNTCACAGATTTACTCTGCATTTTTAAATTTTNCTCTTTATTGCGGCTTGGCTTGGCTNTATCGACGCAAACGTTTTGATGGNCAAGTNTTTGGTCTTTATCTTATTTCTTACTCAATTATTCGATTTAATGTTGAGTTTTTTAGAGGAGACTATCAGTTAGAGCAAATGTGGTTTGGCTGGATAAAACCAGGACAGCAACTTAGTCTAATTTTATTACCAGTAGGTTTAGTTTTGTTGATTTTTCTTTGGCGTAGGAATGCTGTGAAACCCGCCTTAAAAGCCTAAAAGGGCAAAGAACGCTTTCGTGTGTTATAGGTGGCTATTACTCTGATCTTCAAAACGCCGATGAACTACTCGCAATTCCAGTGATGGCTTCATAACTGGGCTANCGCTTTACTTTACCTTGCTACTAGGGCTCTCACCTGGNCTAGCGTTTACCTTATATATGATTATTCATCCTTCCTTTAGATAGCCGATATATAAAGTGAACTACCATTTTAATGAAAANCGGGTTCTATTTTTCNAAGTGTCGAGAGTCTGGGGGCAAATGTTAATCACGCACGAGGGGGCTCGGATGCATGATCAGGTCTGTCTGGTAATCTCGAATTTCGGCAAATGAGAAACCGTAGCAACCCATGATTGCCAAATGACAATATGAATAAAGCCCAAAACGGTGGCATGGTTAGCAAGCCAAATAGATATGCCAACATATTTTGAATCACTACGTAAAATCCTTTTCGATTAGGAATATCTCNTGTTAAATCCGCAAATCCTACGCAGAGGCCAAATAAAGCTACGGCGATAATTGTACTTGTAATTGCCGTTGGAACTAAAACCCAAAAAGACTTTTCATATGTCCAGCGAGTGGTGTGAAAGGNTATAATACCTATCGGAAAACCAAGGGGGGCAGCAAGCCATACGTGTGTTCCAACACTGTTTTCACTGAAGTAGCACCCAATTAGTCCCCATATGCAACCAGATAACCCGGCAATCCAAGTCATACTAGTTTTTGTTTTGAATCTATTTTCAATATCTAAAACCGATGGTGAATATTTCAAAGGTTCGTCAACGAGACTGGTATATCAGATAAGCTTAAGCGAGTAGTCTTAATCTGTATCAAAAAGNATTTCTCTTGGTTCGGCACCCCTATTAGGGCCTACAAGTCCTCTATCTTCTAGCTCGTCCATAATTCGAGCGGCTCTGGTATACCCTAAACGAAGACGTCGTTGCATTAGTGAAACGCTAGCTTTTTGTTCGACTCGAATAACATCGATACATTTTTGAATAATTTCTTCGTCCTCGTCGATGCCACTGCCTCCATTTGGACCAACAGTGGTTGGCCCTTCAAGTTGGCGTTCCATTTCAGAGTCATAACAAGGTTTCGCTTGTGTATTAACAATTTCAACGATGCGGTTAATTTCTTCGTCTGTAACTAGGCANCCTTGAGCGCGCCGCAAGTTGGAGGTTCCTGGGGGAAGAAATAGCATGTCTCCTTTACCAAGTAACTTGTCCGCTCCCATTGAGTCCAGGATGGTTCGTGAGTCAACCTTAGCTGCTACTTGGAATGCTATACGGGCTGGAATGTTAGCTTTGATAACCCCTGTAATAACATCAACACTTGGGCGCTGTGTGGCTACAATACAGTGAATACCTGCAGCTCGAGCCATCTGGGTTATACGAGCAATGCAACCTTCGACTTCGTTTTTGGCCATAAGCATTAAATCAGCTAGCTCATCGATTATAACTACTATATAGCTCAATTTATCAGGTATTTCGATTTCGTCTTCGCGTGGTATGCTTACTTCTTCATCCATCTCGACGGCAAATCCTTCTGCCTCGTCAAGGGGTAGTTCTGGTTGATCTGTTTTGTTTGGTTTCTTTTTTGATCGAGAATTGAAGCCGCTAATATTTCGTGCTCCTACTTTTGCAAAGATTTGATACCGTTTCTCCATTTCGTTTACAACCCACTTAAGTGCTAAAATAACTTTTTTTGGATCGTGAACCACAGGTGCTGCAAGATGTGGTAAGCCGTTGTATATTTGTAATTCAACAACTTTTGGGTCGATCATGACGAAGCGTAGTTCCTCTGGGGAAAAACGAAACAGTAGTGAGGCGACAATTGAGTTAATACAAACTGATTTCCCGGAACCAGTAGCTCCTGCTATCAGCATATGTGGCATTTCTGCTAGATCGGCGACTATTGGCTTTCCGTATACATCCTTGCCTAGTGCGAGTGGAATTTTGGCTTTGCTGTTTTTCCATTCCGGAGAATCGACAATGTCTCGAAAAAGTACTTTAGTTTTAATGCGGTTAGGCACTTCGATTCCAACAGAACTTCGACCCGGTACAGGAGCTAGTATGTTAATACGTTCTGCTTTAATTGCAGCTGAAATATTATTTGCTAATGCCGTAATTTTCTCAAGTTTCACCCCTGGTGCGGGATGTAATTCATAGCGTGTTATAGTGGGGCCTTTAGTGATATCACCTTCCGTGACTTCTATACGAAATTGCTGAAGTGTATCTTTGAGTAATTTAGCATTCGCAAGAAGCTGCTCACGAGGCTCGGCTGGGGTCTCTGACTCTTCAGGTTCATCAAGAACTAGAGACTTCGGTAGTTTATAGTCTTTTACTTTTGGAGTCTGGGCAACTGATAAAGGTCCCTTATGTAAAGTAATTGGTTTTGATAGTTTAGTTTTTTTTGTCGCTGGCTTTTCTGTGGTAGATTCTGTTTCAATTTTATCCTCAGGATTAGATTCTGAGTCATCCTCTTTGCCTATTGCTTCGTTAACACTGATCGCCTCATGATCTACTGTATCCTTTGATTCAACTGTTTCTGTTTCGGGCTTTTCAGAAACATTATTTTTTTCCTCATTATTTTTACTTGATTCATCGCTTGGTTTTTCAATAGACGCCTTAACTTCTTCTGCTGTGATGACTTCNCCCATTTCGACTTCACCTGGACTGGTTTTAGTTTCAGACTGGTGGGGTTTAGNTTCAGTTACGCTAAGATCTCTAATTGTTGGTTCTGGAACAGGTTTAAGATCAGCGCCCAGCCCTTGATTAGTTTCAATTTCTTCAGCTGTTTTTTTAATTTCTTTTTCAATGACCTTCTTTTGCTTGTCGATAGCCTTATCTATCTGTTTTGCCTTACGTTTTAGTTTTTTATCTGTTGAGTCAGTGCCAGCAAAGGAGGGGCTTTGTCTTCGGCTATTCCAGTTTCCCCAAGCTTCTATAATCCGAGAAGATAATTCGACAGGCTGTATGTTAGTTAAGAAGTAAAAACTAGTTAGTATCAGTGCTGAATATATTATGATTGCCCCAGCAGTGCCAAAAATNTGAAAGATAGGATAAATAATTTTTTGTCCAATAACACCACCAAGTTGAAATCCTTCTGCCCAAAAAGTAATGCCGAACTTTAAATTTAGAACCTGTAATAAACCTATCAAGGCNAGGATGTATANAAAGGCTGCTGCTGGCTCTCGCCAAGATTTACGAAGGTAATAAAAAAAAGGATGTAAAAATGATAATCCAAAAAGTAGCAGTAGTAATGGCATCATGTAAGCTGCGAATCCAATAGTAATGAATGAAATATAAGCAAGATAAGCTCCGACAGGGCCAATCATGTTGTTNTAGCCATTTTCTAAATTATTGGAATTTAAAGGTGGATCGGCTGTGCTGTAACTAAATAAGGATAATATATAGAGTATTGAAAAGGCTCCCATTAAGATGCCGATCCATTCCAGTCCCATTCTGGGTTGTCGCTCCAGTGTTTCCCTCTTATTTACGCGCGGCACGAGGATAGTGTAGAGACTTTAAGCTGGAAGAAAAAGCGTTTTGCCATCAAGAGAGTTGCCTTTGCTCCGCAATTCCGTATAGGGTCCCTTGCCATGAAGTTCTGGGCTGGCTTGATGCAGTTCTTGGCTGTTGCNACTTTTNCATTAATTGCGACGGGTTGTAACCCAGCGACTGGCAGTAACGTCAATCATGAGGATGANCCGGATTTTGTCCGTGGCAAGAACCGACTAGCCAGAAAGGACATAGCTGGCTCCATTTTATCTTTTGAGAAGGCAATTGCCAATAATCCTGCTAACGATTTAGCTCATTTTGAGCTGGCTCTAATTTTCTATTCCCCAAGCAGTGAGGATCACACAGANTACGTTGCAGCGTGTTACCATTTTCAGAGACANATTCTCCTTAAGCCAGACTCTAAGCATGCTAATAATATCATAGGTATGATAAAGGTTTGTAAAAAAGAGATTGCTAAGGATATCGCGATGGCACCTATTCCTCTCTCTGAAATAAATGCGATTCATACCTTGCGAACAAAGTTAGCAAAAGCTGATGCTGATAATGCCAATCTGAAAACTCAGGTGGAAGCCATGCGNANCCGCTTGAATCAGAGAGGAGATGAGATTGTNAATACTGCTGGCGCTAAGCCTGTTGGCTTNCCTCTTGCNCAATCANCTTCAAGTCTTTCNCCTTCGTTGAGTGCAGCAGGNTCAAGTNCCTTGCCTGCTGCNAGTGGGAGAAGGGTCCATAAGCTTAAGCCAAGAGAGAGCTTNTATTCGGTTGCNAGGNAGTACGGNATACCTTTTGCGCAGCTAAAAGCTGCCAATCCTCGTTTGGCTAGGAATCCTCGTGATCTCAAACCAGGTGTTACTGTTAATATTCCTTCAAAACGAAACTAAACATTTTCTTTGCCTGTGCGTCGGTTGGTTTTTCCAGTTATATTTCTTTTCTGGATCACCATGAGTTTTTTATTATGGCGTGCTGAATATGGGGATGCCGGNCGAGGAAGTAAGGTGTCTCTTCCGGTTGTAATTGAGAAAATCTTTAATGCCCCTGACGCTTCTAATTTACAGGTCTTTAATAATGATCAATCTATCGGATTTATTCGATGGGAGATTATTCCTGATGAGGTTTATTTTCGTGGCACAAATCAACCGATTGGNCGCGTAGAGTCTATTGATGGATACACTCTTTCTGTTGATAGCCGTTTACAATTAGAGNANTTGAAAAGTAAAGTGCGCTTATCATTGCGGACTGGCCTTGACGCAGATCTAAATTGGCAAAGCCTTTATGCTACGATTGGTTCAGGGCAGGATCTTTGGGAGTTCCAATCTCATGTTACTAACCAAGTGCTTAAAGTTAAGCACAAAGGGTCACTAGGTGAATGGGAACGNTCAGCATCATTTGAGCAATTTAATGATCCCATTAAGATGTTGAATCAGTTCGCTGGGCCAACTTTGGGTGCATTGATACAAAAAATGCTCCCAAAAGATATTAGTGTGGATTCTGGGAAGCTTAAGAATCAAGTTGATGCCGTTTCCATTAAGCTGGGATTAGAGTGGCAGGCGTTTAATGACTTCATGCGCTTAGGGAATACCAAAGTGCGAATTTACAGAATGGAAGCTAAGCTTCCTGGTGAGAGAGCTATTATTATTCGAGTTAGTCGAGTTGGTGAAATTCTGCAAGTAGAGTTCCCTGGTAAGTTGGTTATAGACAATGAAAATATTCCGCTNAGAAAAGCTAAAGAACCATGATTGAAATTGAGGGATTATCCAAATGTTTCGGAGATTTGACTGCGGTCAACGATATTAGTCTTTCAGTTCCGAAAGGTGAGTTTTTTGTTATTTTAGGCCCTAATGCAGCAGGTAAAACAACCACTATTAAGGTTATGGCAGGGTTAATGAAACCTACCAGAGGATCAGTGCATATTTGTGGTTATAATATTGAACAGGATCCGCTTAATGCACGTAAGAGGATGTCGTATTTACCTGATTTTCCTTTCCTCTACGATAAGCTAACACCCATAGAGTTTTTTCGTTTTACTGGCCAATTATTTGGNATGGCNGAATCTGATATAAAAAATGAATCTGAATATTTGTCTGATAGGTTTAGTCTTGGTGAGTTTTTTTTCAAGCCGATGGAGAGTCTTTCGCACGGAACTAAGCAACGTGTGGCTATTGTTTCTGCATTAATGCATGCTCCAGAATTATTTGTGCTAGATGAACCAATGGTAGGGCTGGATCCGCATCATGCTCGAGTGCTGAAAGATATTCTGCGTGAGCGAGCNGACCAAGGTATGACAGTGTTTGTTTCTACCCATCAGCTAAGTGTAGCGGAAGAAATGGCAGATCGAATTGGGATTATGAATCATGGTAAAATTGTTGCCATAGGGNCACATTCAGAATTACAAGCTGCCAACCGAGATAGTAAGCTTGAATCTATTTTCTTATCATTAACCAACGAAAATAATGGATGATTTAAGACAAATTTCGCACTGGCGGCTCTTGTTTAAAGTTAATCAAATTCAGAACTGGCGAAGATTAAAGCTGGCAGTATTAAGTTCTAGATTGCATGCATTTCTTATGGGGATGTTTGTAGTTGGTTATGCTTGGTTAGCTTTTGAATTATTCCGAAAAGCTCTGCAGTTTACTTCTAGTTTTCCTGGTTTAGGGCCTGTATTAATTGAGAGAATGATATTCTTGCTGTTTGCCTTTTTATTTTTCTTACTACTACTCAGTAATGTAATTATAAATTTCACTAATCTTTTTCGAAACAGGGAAACACATTTTCTGCTTACGNTACCTGTTTCTCATNAGATAATTTATAGGTGGAAAATATTTGAGTCTGGAGCCCTAGCGTCTTGGGCGTTTCTTTTTTTAATAGCACCACTAGTAATAGCGTATGGTAAAACTTACAATGCACCTTGGCATTTCTATTTTGTAACTCCGGTATTTGTTGGGTTATTTGTGATTTTACCCGGGGTTTTCGGAAGTTGGGTTGCTTTATTTTTAGCTCGTTGGCTGGATCGACTAGCATTTCAGGTTGCTGCAATGTTTGTTGTTATTCTTGTTATAGTTTTTGTTAGTTCTTGGCTTCAGCCTGAAGTAGTGACTGATGAAATGCTAGAGACTCGTGTCTTGGATGTGGTTGACCGATTACTAGCACGTACTCAGTTCTCTTTGTTTCCTTTTTTGCCAAGCTACTGGGTTTCTAGTGGATTAACGCAGTGGATTGAGGGGGCAGTGATGGGTGCTATTTTTTTTGGCCTAGTATTATTAAGTCAGACTTTGTTTTTTGGTTATCTTGCTGCTACAAGTTCAGGAGATCACTTTTTCTCTGCATTGTCTGCAGTGAACAGTCGAGGGAGGAAAGCATCTCTATGGATTTTTTCACGTAATAAGGAAAGTAGCCGGTTACCTTTTGAACCTAAGTTTCTAGATCGTTTATCCAAATTGTTTTGGTGGACTAAAAGTGATTCAAGAGCATTAATCGTTAAAGACACGCTTACTTTTTGGAGGGATACTACTCAATGGGGTCAATCACTTGTTTTATTGGGATTGTTAGTAGCCTATATAATGAATTTGCGATATTTTTCACATCGTCTAACTAGTGACTTTTGGATTGATCTTACTTCATATTTAAATATTGGAGCTTGCGCTTTAAACTTGGCAACTTTAACGACACGCTTTGTATTCCCGCAAATCTCACTCGAGGGTAAACGCATTTGGATTATAGGGATGGCACCTTTGGGTATGAGAAGGACTCTAATGACAAAGTTTTTGTTTTCTACNNCAGTGTCAATGATAGTAACGATGGNTTTGGTTGGTGCTTCTTGTATGATGCTNTCTGTAACCGTTAACCGTATAATTTACTTTACTNTAGCTATAGGNGTGATGTCCTTTACNCTAAATGCTTTGGCGTTAGGNCTTGGTGCTTTATATCCGAATTTTCGTGAAGAAAATCCTAGCAAGATTGTTAGTGGTTTTGGAGGTACNCTTTGTCTTGTTTTAAGTTTCCTCTACATTGTTGGCATGGTGAGTTTGATGGCAGTTACATCTCTTTGGGCTTTTGGAGGGAGTTCTTCTTTAGTGTTTGGGGCAGGCTGCTTGGNTTTTCTTTTTGTATCATTTTTTTTGGGTTGGCTGCCGCTGCGTAAAGGAATACGAAGAATGNCTACGTTAGANGTTTAACCGANTATACAAGCTCAAAAATATTATNTNGGAAAGATAAACTCTCTTATCAGTAATTTTANCTTTCAGTTGTTGGTCTCCAGTCTATGAGTTTTAGTTGGACANTGAGATGTCCGTTAAAATTGTTTACTTGCGGTACGACTGCAAGATCGAATTCACCTTTTGGTTCATCCTCTGGTTTTAGATTCCATGCAATTACTTCACATGACTCACGTTCGTCATTTGCCCAGAATTTCGCGTGTTGTTTTTCTTTACCCATACGATGAATCGAACCAGACATTNTAAGTTTTGGAATAAGTAACTGTATTTCTGGATTGCCTTGGCCTGTTGGCTCAATTTGTTNCATTTCCTGTAGCCGAACTAGTGTCATCTCTGAAAGGTTTGTTTCGGCGTCTAACTTTAGTGGAGCCTGAAACATTTCTGAGCTTATTGTTTTTTTTGCGATTTCATTGATGCGTTCTCGAAAGGCATCGAGTTTGCCGGGTTTAACNGAGACGCCGGCTGCCATTGCATGGCCTCCATGGTCATTAAGAAGATCGTCGCAATTGCGCATCGCTTCGGCTAGATCAAATCCTTCGATGCTGCGGGCGGAACCTTTCCAGCCGTCTCCATCNTTAGCTAGAATAAATGTTGGCCGATAAAATTTCCGCATAACTCTGGATGCTACAATGCCGATAACACCCAAATGCCATTCCNTATCACCTTCGACAATGACGAGATCCTTTTCAGGGTNGAATGTATTTTGAATATTTTCNATTGCCTTANTAGATATNTCTCTTTCTATTTTNTGTCGCTTCANATTGAAATCATCAAGTTTCTTGGCGTTTATTTCTGCCGAATAGNTGTCTTTTGATAATANNAGATTAAGAGCTGTAGCAGGGTTTTCCATTCGGCCTGCTGCGTTGATTCTTGGGCCTAGNTTGAATCCCACGTTAAATACGCTTACTGGAGGTTTAATATTAACGATTTTCTTTAGTGCNACTAAACCAGGGCGAGTAGTTTCACTAAGTTGTTCTAGGCCGAACCGAAGAAGTTTTCGATTTTCACCCACCAAGGGAACAAGATCGGCTACTGTTCCAATAGCAACGAGATCTAGAAATTGTTTTAAATCGAGATCGCGTTCTTTTTGCAGTCCTTCTTGTCTTCCTCTTTTAACGATTGCATGGATAAGTTTAAAAGCGAGGCCAACTGAACATAGTTCCTGGAAATTAGGATAATTATTGTTTAGTTGTGGGTTAACCATCGCCACAGGGTTTGGAGCTGGATTGCTGAGCTGGTGATGGTCGAGTACTATCACGTCAACATTGTTCTTATTAAGACAATCTATAGCTTCGTTAGATGTCGATCCACAGTCGACAGCTAATAATAGGTTGATCTTATATTGTCCCAGACATTTTTCAACAGAGATTGGGCTAAGCCCGTAACCATCGTCAAAACGGCCTGGAAGATAGGCCTGCACATCCCAACCGAGTTTAGTTAGTGCTTCTACTAATAGGGCGGTGGAGGTGATACCATCCGCGTCATAGTCACCATAGATTAACAACCGCTCGTTATTACTGCGTACCTTCCAAAGTCGCTCTACAGCGACTTCCATATTAGGAATCAGAAACGGATCGGCCAACAACTTAAGCTTGGGCTTAAGAAAATCGCTGACTTCTTCTTTTGTAACAACTCCTCGGTTTACGAGGCATTGCGCCAATAAAGGCGAAAGAGGTAGCTCTCGAATTAGTTGGCCAGTTAGTAGCGGTTGTGATGGTGCAAGGTTCCAGCGATATTTCACGCTAGAATCTGGATCCTCCTTATTATCCGAATATTGTGATTAATTTTGTACATAAACTTAAATTGATTTGGCCAAGACTTATTAGTTACTTTTTAGCTTCCTCTTTGATTTTTTTTGGCCTTAACGCTGATGCTAGAAGAGAAAATGTGATTGATAGTCCAAGGATTGTTCCGACGATGATAAGTACAAGATTATGGTTGTCCTCAAACATTAGCCATGTTGGTCGGGCATCCCAAAGCACTATTAACATTTTAAATCCTATGAAAACCAAGACAAGTGCCAGTCCGTATTTTAGATAGCAGAAATGTCTAAGTAGACCAACTAATAAGAAATAAAGCGACCTCANTCCTAAAATTGCAAATACATTTGATGTGAAAATTATGAACGCTTCTCTNGTAATACCAAATATTGCAGGAATTGANTCAACGGCAAAAATTAAGTCGGTGGTCTCTACCATGATGAGGCATAGNGCCAGAGGNGTCATTGCACGTTGTCCGTTTAATTCTGTAAAAAATTTTTGNCCTTCGAACTGAGANGAGATTGGATAAAATTTACGAGCCAACCGAATAGCAATATTTTTCTCTGGCTCAACCTCTTCGTCTCCTGCGAAGAGCATTTTTATCCCAGTCACTAGAAGGAAAGCTCCAAATATGTAAAGAATCCAATGGAACTGGTTGATTAAGCTTGCTCCGGCAAGGATCATTACAGCTCGCATTACTAGTGCCCCAAGGATTCCCCAAAAAAGAACGCGATGTTGGAATTCTGCCGGTACACGAAAGAATGAGAAGATCAGAGCAATAACAAAAACATTGTCCATCGAAAGGGATAATTCAACGACGTATCCAGTGATGAATAATTTGGTATGATCCTCAGTCCATTGTTCGCCGACCATTGCTGGAGCGATCCAAAAAGCAAATAACATAGACATTGAACCCCAGATGCTTGTCCACATCATTGCTTCCCCAAAACCAACTACATGAGGTTTGCGGTGAAACACACCAAGATCCAAGGCGAGGAATACCAGTACAGCTCCCAAGAACCAAACCCANTTAATAGGTGCAATAGTCAGTGANCTTTCATTAAAAGCTGTATTGNTGGNNGCAAAGAGAATCATGTTATATTCCATTTGGTCACGTGTTATTTACTCGATAAAGACTTAAAAAGAAAGTCGCCAAGCATAGGCTAGGCGACTTTGTCTCAAAAATTATTATTATNTATATNATTACGCCTCGGATGAGGAGATACTGTGTTGAGTAATTACAGTTTCATCAGCGAGCTTTGGTTTTTCTCCTNTATTGCGCCATAGAACGAGGGATCCGGCAATAAAAATNCTAGAGAAGGTACCAGTGAGAACACCTGCCAGCAGTATGAAAGCGAATGAGTGTATTGCTCCGCCTCCAAGAAAGAAGAGTGACCCTGCGGCAAGTAGTGTTGTTCCAGAAGTAATAATTGTGCGGCTTAAAGTCTTAGCGATCGCTCCATTCATGATTTCAGTGAATGTTCCAGGAAGGCCTAGTTTTAAGTCTTCGCGAATTCGATCAAATATCACGATAGTGTCATTAATTGAGAAGCCTATTATGGTTAGTAAAGCGGCCATNACGGGCGCGCTTAATTCNCCNCCCCAAATGAAAAATATACCCATTGTCATAAGTATATCATGTATGATGGCGAGAATAGCNCCAAGTGCAAATGAGAATTCGTAACGAAANGTTACATAAACAAGAATTGCAAACAGTGCAATNAGTAGAGACTTGGTTGCNGTTTGNAGNATTTCATTNCTGATACTGGCTCCGGTNCTTAGTTGGCTGACCTTATTAAATTCTGCATCGGGAAATCCTAAGTTCAATGCTTCAAAAGTTTTTTCNCCATCNCCAAAATTGACAGTAACCTGAAGNCGTTCTGTGCTGCCTCCACCAGATTGATATTGAATCAATGCTCCGTCAGCTAANGCTGNGCCAAGGNTTTCCTTTATCTTATTGCGAAGCTCTGTTTCNGTTTTCTTTTTNGTGAANTCCATTGTGATTCGATCGCCTCCCTTAAAATCTATGCCCATCGCATTACTGCCTCGAGAGAAGCCATACCCAATGCCAATTATTACCATCAGCCACGAAGCTGCGAATGCAACTTTAGAAAAGCCCATAAAGTTTATTTTTGGCTGTTGAAGCAATTGTAAGCCGTGGTCAGCTCCGAAGTTTCGGAATAAATCGAATACTAAACGTGTAACCACTAATGCTGTAAACATACTGGCGCAGATGCCAACAGTAAGCGTGACCCCGAAGCCTTTAACCGGGCCTGTGCCCATAAACATTAAGATGACTGAAACAATGAGAGTTGTGAGATTAGCGTCTACAATTGTGCTAAACGCACGTGCATAACCCGTCTCGACTGCTCCTTGGATTCCTTTGCCTGATTTGAGCTCCTCACGTATACGTTCAAAAATTAGAACGTTAGCATCAATAGCCATGCCGATTGTCAACACTATACCCGCTATGCCTGGNAGTGTAAGAGCCGCATTAAGGTAGCACATTACACCCATTAGTATAGTAAGGTTAAGGACAAGTGCGAAGTTAGCTACTACACCCGCGAACCAATAGTAAATTAACATGAATATTGCCACCCCAATTACACCATAGAGAGCAGCACGTTTGCCGCTGTCTACAGAATCCCTACCTAAACTGGGTTCGACACTCATTTCTTCTTCGATTTTGAGTGGGGCTTTTAAAGGGTTTAGTAATGAATTAGCTATAGTTGCAGCTTCCTGCATTTTAAAGTCACCGGTAATTTGTCCATTGCTTGTAATCTGCTCCTGAAGTACTGGTGCCGACATAAGTTCTCCATCAAGGATGATTGCCATCGCTCTACCAACGTTATTGCCGCTAAGGCGACCCATAGCAGCTCCTCCTTCACTATTGAATGTAAACAAAATCAATGGGTTTGAAGTTAGTGGGTCCCGACTTGGTCTGGCATCTGAAATTTGTTCTCCCTTTAGGCCGTATTTGTTTGGAAGTTCAACCAGAACTTCATCTGTATATTCATTACCTTGTGGGTCTTTTCGAGTTTTGGAAAACTTCTTATAACCTTGAGGAGTAATGCCATTAGCAATCAGAGCTACCGAATTGGTATGAACAAGGCCAAATTCTAAAAAAGCAGCCTGTGTCACAATATTACGAGCCTTAGATTGATCAGCTGCTGAAAGACCAGGGAGCTGTATCATTATTTTATCATCACCTAAAGGCCGGATGTCTGGTTCAACTACGCCCAGGAATTCTTTATCTACCCGNCTCCTTAGAACTTCAACTGCCTGAGAAAGAGCTCCCTCATAATCAATGTTGTTAGTGTTATTCATCTGCATTGCTACAAGGAATGATGATCCGCCTTGTAAATCTAGGCCGTACTGTATTTGTCCAGATGAATCNCTCTGTAGTNTTTGTAGAACTGAATCATTGAATTCTTTGTCAGATTTTTTACCGCTAAACTTGTAATTAAAGTGCTCTTTTAGTGGTACCCCCGATTTTTCGACTGCAGACAAGAGAGCTCCGTATTCATTCTTTGAATCGGTTTGTGCGACTAAATTACTCTTTGCAGCACTATATATATCTGAGATGACTTGGCTATTTGGGTCATTTGATTCAGAGATAAATTGTTCAAGCAATCTTCCTTGTTTATCTTGTAATGGTGTCATCTCCCATATTGCCCACCATAGGATTANAGCTAGGAGTAAGAATCGTTTAAAATTACTNCGTTTCACGTTATTAAATTATTTGTTTTCCTTTAATTCAGACTTGTCANTGATTTGACGTTCTACCGAATATTTTTCTAATTCAAATTTGCTTTCCAATGATCGAATTGTGACTGTGTNTGCCTTGACAGATTGAACTGTTCCTACAATCCCGCCACGGGTTACAACCGAATCTCCACTTTTTATAGCTTCTACCATTTTCTTTCTTTCCTTTTCCCTCTTCGTTTGAGGTCTAATCAAGAGAAAATAGAAGATGACGATCATAAAGACCATCGGAAGAAACATTTCAAAGCCTCCGGATTGGGCCGGGGCTGGGGCCGGGGCTTGGGCGATCATTATATTTTGTATCGGGTTGAGTATCATTTTGGTTCTCAACAAAAGGGCGGAAACATTAGAGGCCAGCATGCTGATTGCAAGCGTTTATTGGGATTTTTACCATTTTTAACCTNNAATAGAANNTTTAGNACTTTGTATATCATACTCTGCCTTGGCTTGAATATATGGTCTGTTTTTGTAGTCTTTGTTCCCTCTTTTATGTTTTATTTTAGGCTTATTCTGAAATTCAACGCTATTTTGAGCGTATGTATTTTGGCTGGATCAAGCTGCTTAATGGCTTCTGAAGCGGAAGGCTTGGAGTTTTTTGAAAATCATATTCGGCCTGTTTTGGCTGAAAATTGCTACAAATGTCATAGTGAAAAGGCAGGTAAAGCCAAGGGTGAATTGCTATTAGATACTGCTGCAGGGCTGCTTAAGGGAGGTGAGGCTGGATCGGCAATTGTGCCAGGAAACCCCGAGGCAAGCCTATTGATGAAAGCAGTCTCTTACGAGAATGATGACTTGCAGATGCCGCCAAANAGTAGGTTGTCNAAGTCTGCAATTGATAAATTGACAAAATGGATCGCAATGGGAGCCCCNGATCCCCGCGGTGGAAAAGTTGCTGATATTACTGATAAAGATGTTTTTGATATAGATAAGCGCAAAGCCGATCATTGGGCTTGGAAGCAGGTTCGTCTTGATATTCTTCCACCTGAAATNAAATCGGTTGCAGGTCGCAAATGGATTAACAATGCGATTGACCATTTCATTATGGCAAAGCTAGAGGAGTCGAAACTAAACCCTAATGTAAAAGCAACACGCCGCACATTGATTCGTCGATTATATTTTGATCTCATTGGATTGCCCCCNCAGCCAAACGAGATTGANTTATTCGTTTCCGACTCGTCGTCTGTTGCNTACGAAAATCTAATAGAACGATTGTTGGCTTCNCCTCACTTTGGNGAAAGATGGGGNCANCACTGGCTTGACTTAGTNCGGTTTGCTGAAACTAGAGGCCACGAAGCGGACTATCCGATTCCAGAAGCCTATCGTTACCGTAATTACGTTGTGCGTGCATTTAATGCCGATGTGCCCTACGACGATTTTGTAATCGAGCACGTTGCGGGCGATATGATGGATAGCCCACGGCTTGATCCTGCTACCCGTGAAAACGAATCTGCAAAAGGGCCAGGATTCTGGCACCTCGGCGAGGCAACTCATTCTCCAGTGGATATTCGTGGTGATGAGTGCAATCGCGTTCACAATCAGATTGATGTTTATTCTAAAGCATTTCTTGGTATGACCATGGGTTGTGCTCGCTGCCATGACCACAAATTTGATGCCATCTCGACTGAGGATTACTATGCCTTTTCGGGTATTCTTCAGAGTTCTGGTTATCACCTGAAGGATATTGCTGATCCNATCGCTCAGGANAGTGCTTATGAAAAACTAGCCAGATTACGTGTGGAAAACGAAGCAGAGCTTGTTGCCGAGTACGCGGCAACGGTGAAACATCGAGTGAGTCGAATTGAAGAATATCTTCAAGTGGCTGCAGGGATTTTAAGTGAAACACCGTTAGGCGAAGATAAGCCAAATGCGAAAGACTATATCGCGTCGCATCCCACTGTGAAGGTCAAGTCCGAGGCTGCGAAGTTGAGTGCGGGCAAGCTTGCAGCTTGGGTTGCTTACATCGATAGGGCTAGGGGCAATGTTTATGATCCGCTTTACAGTCTTCTTAAGGTGGAGCTTGGGCAGGATCGAGAAGATGTTTTGAAGGAGATACGCAAACTCGAAGTCGATACAACTAAACAAGCCAACTCGATAAAGATTATTGAAACCATTGAAAAAGGAGAGCGTAACTATGTCAAAAGTGAGCGTGATTGGCGTTCTGAGGATATGGTGGCTGACTATCGCCGTGATCAGGGTGGNGAAGAGTGGTTTACAGGAGGAAAACAATTCGGGACTGGTCCCATGGATATCGGATCACCCATATTTGGTAGCGATATGAATCGGCCAATCAAAGAGTTCAACGAAAATGGTGCAGCACGTAACGATGAGTTGAGTACTCGTTTTTCAGGCCTGATTCGCACTCGTACTTTTGGTGTCAATGGTGACATGCTTTGGTATCGTTATAAGGGAAAAGCCGATGTCTTCTTGGCGGTAAATTCACACCGNCAAGTCGCTGGGCCACTTCATGGTGTTGTTCGCCAAAAGCTCGACAGTAAGGGCGATGAATGGAAATGGCACGGACATCGTGTNCGTGATTACATTGGATTTAGAGTGCATGTGGAATTCACGCCGCGTGGTGATTTTGCACTTGAGCAAGTTAAGTTTGGGGGAAGTGAACCGCCTGTGATTCGCTCGTTGAATTCACGCTTAGTTCATTTTCTTGAGAATGAAAAAGATTTGGNAAATTTGTTCGTTTATGCTGCGGCTGATCATGCGGCCGGCAAGGCAGATCGTGAGACGTCGCAGTTGCTCAATTGGGTTATAAAAAATGACAAATTGCTTGAGAGGCCAGTAGATATTGATCAAGCCGCAATTAAGTTTACAGCTTACAAAAAAAAGAAATCAGAAATTGAAAAAACCATTCCGAGCGCTTCTTGGGCTCTAACCTTACTCGATGGAAATGGCGAGGATGAACCGATTTTGGTTAGAGGTAATCACAAGTCGCCGGCAAATGATTTAGTGCCACGCTCTTTTCTTGAAGCACTTGTAGAGCGCGAGGCTCCAAGTCAAGGAAGTGGTCGAATGAGCTTAGCTAAAAGTATGATCGACACTGATAATCCTTTTGTTTCTCGTGTGCTTGTAAATCGTATATGGCATCATCTCTTTGGACGAGGGATTGTCGAGTCAGTCGATAATTTTGGGGTTACCGGCAAGCTTCCATCGCATCCGGAACTACTTGATTTTCTTGCGAGTCAGATCATTAAACGAGATTGGTCCATTAAAGACATGATTCGTCAGATGGTACTTTCTAGTACTTACAGGCAGTCTAGTAAGCCTAATGTGACCAATGAGAATATAGACCCTAATAATTATTTATTACATAGAATGCCTATACGCCGGTTGCAGGCTGAGGTGATTCGTGACCGTTTGCTTGCTGTATCAGGACGAATTGACAAGCGACAGTTTGGTAAGGGGCCTATGGTGCACATTACTCCATTTATGAGAAACAATCGAAGCCCAGGCGGAAGTGGGCCGTTGGATGGTGATGGTCGTCGTAGTATTTATGTAGAGGTTAGGCGTAATCATCTGGAGCCAATGTTGATGGCTTTTGATAAACCGACGCCATTCTCTACTATTGGTAAGCGCACAGTCTCAAATTCTCCAGCACAACCCTTAATTATGTTGAATAATCCATTTGTCCATAAGCAGGCTTCGATTTGGGCCGATGCTCTTTTGAAATCTGAAGTGGCTAATCCTAGTGATTTAGTCGACCTTGCATATAAGCAGGCATTTGGGCGAGAGCCTGAGCCTTGGGAGGCTGCAGCCGCAGTAGAATTTATAAATTCTGAAAAAGATGTACACGGTGTAAGTTCGATGCGAGAGACTTTAAAGGAATTTTGTCATACACTATTTAATGTAAAAGAGTTCGTCTTTATATACTAATTTAGATTTTTAAATGAGACCAATTAATATGGCATGCAATAACTTTATGTCGAAGCCCCTTACTCGNCGTGAAATGTTGGGCCGCTGTGCCGGTGGATTTGGGGCCGTAGCGTTGAGTAGCCTATTGGCAGACCCAGTCTACGGTAAGGCTAAATCTCCGTTTGCGCCGCGAAATACTCATCATGAACCGAAGGCCAAGAGTATTATTTTTCTCTATATGGATGGAGGTGTATCACAGGTCGACTCTTTCGATTACAAACCAAGGTTGGAGAAAGATCACGGCAAACCTTTTTCAGCTAAAATTAATCCAACACAGTTTGACAACATTGGTAAGACGCTTAAATCCCCTTGGAATTTTAAACGATATGGCCANTGTGGATTAAATGTAAGTGATCTTTTCCCTTATGTAGGTGAGATGGCAGATGATTTGTGTGTTGTTCGCTCGATGACATCGAAGTTCTCAGAGCATAATAGCGCGAATTTTTTTCTTCATACTGGATTTGGAGTTCAAGGGCGACCGAGCATGGGGGCTTGGATGAGTTATGGGCTTGGAGCTGAGGCNACCGACTTGCCTGGTTTTGTTGTGCTTAATGGAGGGCTGATTCCATCTGGTGGTTGGGATAATTTTGGTAATGGTTTTTTACCTGCTAGTCATCAGGCGACCGTTTTTAAGACAGGTAAGGAGCCTTTAGCAGATATTCGCCCTCGTGAGAGTCGTAAGGGGGTACAGAAGGCCAAACTTGGATTGCTTAACAAACTGGATCAAGGAGTTCTTGAACGACTAGGTCGTGTGGATGAAATTGAGTCGGCTATCGCTAATTACGAGATGGCTTACCGCATGCAGGCAGCAGTTCCAGAATTGATCAACATAAAAGGTGAAACCGATGGGACACAAAAGCTTTATGGGCTCGATTCAAAATATGAGCCAACTCGCACATTTGGGATGCAGTGCCTTATTGCACGTCGATTGGTCGAGAAAGGTGTGCGATTTATTGAATTGACGTGTCCAAGAATTAGCGGCAATGACAGATGGGATGCACATGGCGGTCTCAAGAAAAACCACGGTGATAACTCTCGAGCAATAGACCAGCCGATAGCAGGTTTGCTTCGAGATCTTAAATCTAGGGGCATGCTAAAGGACACATTGGTTGTTTGGTCTGGCGAATTTGGCCGAACTCCATTCGCTCAGGGTAGTAATGGACGAGACCATAACCCATTTGGTTTCACTATCTGGATGGCTGGAGGAGGGGTAAAAGAAGGGTTTGCTTATGGGGCCACAGATGAGTTTGGATACCGAGCGGTAGAGAATAAATTAGATATACATGACTTGCATGCCACTATGCTGCATTTGCTTGGAATGGATCATAAAAAAATGACGTATTTATTTGATGGTCGTGACATGCGACTAACAGATGTACACGGTCATGTTGCCCATGATTTNATTGCTTAAAATCGCNTTCATGCCCAAAGTTTCTATAGTTATTGTTGCAGCTGGCATTGGTAAGCGGATGGGGCAGGGTGATAAGCTTTTTTTAGAGGTAGCTGGGCTTCCTTTAGTTGGGCATACATGGCGACGGTTTGATCGATTCATTGACGCCAGTGAGTTGGTAGTAGTTGCTCGCAAAGAATCGCACTTGTTATTTAATCAACTAGCAAAAAAAATTGAGCTTACAAAGCCTTGGTGTCTTGTTGATGGAGGGGCAGAAAGACAGGATTCTGTTTGGAATGGTGTGAATGCGACTGATCCATCTGCAGATATCGTGGCAATTCAGGATGGGGCAAGACCTTGTTCGCCTCTAGATCTTGTAAGTCAGGCTATTCTTTCAGCTGATGAGTCGGGTGCAGCGGTGTTGGCAAAGCGAGTGACCGACTCACTCAAGAGAGGCGACGAACAATCGCAAATTCTAGAAACAGTAATTCGCGACAATCTATGGTCAGTTCAGACTCCACAGGTTTTTCGACGTGACGTTATTTTGAATGCGTTAACAAAGGTGCGTGATCAAGGGCTTATTGTAACTGACGATACAGCTGCATGTGAAGTTATAGATCAACCAGTCAAGTTGATTGAATGTAATCAACCNAATCCCAAAGCTACAACGCCAGATGATTTGCCGTTTATTGAATCCTTGTTGCAGCGCTGTTGATTCTTGGCGTTTGATTAACTTCCTGCGCCAATTAATTTAATTAAAGCAGCTTCTTTTTCAGGGCCGGATTGGAAATCTAATGCACGGATGTAACGTGATTTTTCAGCTTCTTTTGTTTTCTTGTTGAGCAGAATTTCAACTAGCAGGTTTGACGTTTTACTTGATCGTGACCGCCAAATTATATCGCGCCCTCCTGNAGTATTCCAGTTGCTTCCGACGGCATCTAGCCACGCTTCAAAAAATTTATCCTGTTGTTTATCGAGTGCGAGGCCAAGTGCCTCTAGATACCAGCGATCTTGGCCATTGTGTTGTTTTGCAAGCTGGGCCCAAAGGGCTGGAGCTTGAGGTGAGTTATTGTGACGGAGAGCAATTGCGCATTCCCGGCGAACACCTGAATCCTTATCGTTAACCATCTTCTTTACAAAGGGAATCATATCTAGGCCGCGTTCTCGAGCAATGCGAATACCAGTTATTCTAATATCAGGGTTGTTATCGCTAAGCGCTTTATTAATATATTTTTTCTCAGAGCCATCTATGCGAGCTAGAAGGTGAATTGCTCTTGCGCGAATTCGCTGATCATCACTTTCCCACATTTTTAAAAGTGTTTCTTCGGCTTCCAATCCCACCTTGTGAAACTGTTGCCAAGCTATGTAGCGTTCAGACATATTAGGTGAAGAAAGCATAGAACTTGCAGTGCGATTTTTCGCTATCTTGTAATCTTTGGATTTTCCTTTTGGCGTAAGNCGNTAAATACGTCCAGTCATTTGACCAGGTTTATGGTCAGTCATGTGGTGACCTCCGACNTGGCCATCATGCCANTCTGAAATAAATACTGAACCATCAGGTGCTGTGCAAACGTCGGAAGGGCGATACCATGGGTCTTTGCTTTGTAACATGTTGACTGTTTCTCCGGTATAACCTGCGCCGCTACGTTTGACAGGATAGGCGCGTACTATTCGAGGCCCAGCATCACAATGCATTATTTGGCCTTGGAAAATATTAGGAAGTAATTTCCCTTCATAGATAGCGATTCCAGTTGGAGAACCTTGGCCTGTTTGTAATAGATTAGGGATCACTCCTGGATCGTTTTGATGCCAGTGGCGGGATGGGATGTCTTCTTCTTGATTGGTTCTCTTGGTTCGCCATCCTCGGCCGGTGAGTTCGTCAGTGTAACCATAATTACCAAATTCCATGACGTAGTTGATGCGAACACCACGATTGCCATCATCGTCATTGTCAGATTGCCAAATAGTGCCAAAAGAGTCGACCGTTACTTCATAATTATTGCGGAAATTGAAACCAAGAGTTTCAACTTCACTAGTATCAAGATTGCAACGGAAAACGAGTCCTTGTCGATAAGGTTTACCGCGGCCGTCTACTTCATTGCCAGCCTTGTCCACTATAAAGTTTTTTCCGTCTGGAGTTTTTAGGCGTCGTCCATCATTGCCAATATTGAAATATAATTTTCCATCAGGCCCGAATACAAAGGCATGAGCGCCATGGTCATGGTCAACGCCTCCTATTCCATTGAATAATATCTTTGGTGGTCCGTCTGCTTTGTCGTCCCCATTTTCATCTGTGAAGAGCAGGATTTTAGGAGAGCAGGAGACTATGATTTTTGTTCCAAGTACACATATGCCAAGTGCCGCGTTTACGTCGTTACCTTGATAAAATGTTTTTGCAACATCTGCTTTTCCGTCTCCATCAGTGTCCTCTAATATACGAATTCGGTCACCCTTAGGCTGTATTCTTCCCCAAGGTTTAAATTGTCTATAATTCACTCCTTCGGTGACCCACACGCGTCCTTCTGCGTCAATATCCATATTGGCAGGATTCACGAACATGGGCTCGGATGCGAACAGGGTAGCCTCTAGTTCAGGGTGTGGTATTAGTAATTTAGCCTGCTTTTTTGCTGCTTCTACTCCGTGTCTTTGTTCGGCAGCGTTAAGAGATATTGTTGCCGTGAGGATTGCCCCACCGATACTAAGTATTGATTGTAACTGATTTAGTTTCATTTCGAAAAGTTTAATAAAAAGGCTATAAAAGAGATAAAGCCACAAATTTCGATGGCTTTCAACCCATCGATGATTATTGGGTTGCGCTTGGATTAATATATTTTTTTGAGCATTCTCTTTGACCAATTATGAATGGCTCTAAAAATATAGAAAATCCTGATATTGTTCTTATTGGTAGTGGTATTATGAGTTCTACCCTTGGTGCTATATTAAAGAGCCTTGAGCCCAGCCTCAGGATTCAACTCTACGAGGTGACCGAGAATCTGGCGCAGGAAAGCTCCAATGGTTGGAATAATGCCGGAACTGGTCACGCGGGTATTTGTGAACTTAGTTACACTCCAAACCGCGGTGCAAATGGTGAAGTTGATGTTTCAAAAGCAATTGAAATTTTTGAGCAGTTTGAACAGTCGAAATATTTTTGGGCATATGCTGTTCGCCATGGCCTCATTGATGATCCTAAAAAATTTGTTAATTCAGTTCCTCATATTTCTTTCGTGTACGGACAGAAACAAGTGGACTTTTTGCGTTCACGCTTCAAGGGAATGAGTGAGCATCATTTTTTTAGGAGCATGCAGTACACCGAAGACCGTGAAACTATTCTTCAGTGGGCTCCNCTATTGGTTTCCGGTCGAGATAATTTACCTATAGCGGCCACAAAAATGGATCGAGGAACAGATGTTAATTTCGGATCTCTATCTTCGTCGCTTATAGAATGGCTTGGAACCCAAAATGGATGTGATTACGCAACCCAACATCGTGTGATCGGCCTTGATCGCATGGCTGGAGGCGGTTGGTCAGTTAAGGTTAAGGATTTAAATAAAGGCCGGATTTTTCGCACTAATTCAAAATTTGTTTTCATTGGTGCAGGAGGTGGCAGTTTGCCTTTACTACAGAACTCCGGAATAGAAGAAAGTAAGGGNTACGGAGGNTTTCCGATAGGTGGGCAATGGCTGGTTTGTCATAAGCCAGAGATCGTTGAGCAACATCAAGCCAAGGTTTATGGATTGTCCCCAGGTGCAGCTCCGACTATGGCAGTGCCTCATTTGGACACCCGAATCATCAACGGTAAGAAGGCTCTTTTGTTTGGTCCTTACGCGGCATGGACTACTAAGTTTTTGCATAAAGGTGGTAGTTTTTTTGACCTTCCCGGTTCAATGCGCTGGGATAATATAGCATCTCTTATCAAGGTTGGGGTGCATAACATTCCACTCGTGAAATATCTAATGCAACAAGGAACTCAAAGTATGAATACCCGTATGAAAGAGTTGCGTAACTTTTATCCTGAAGCAAAGAATGAAGATTGGGAACTGATTGATGCTGGTATTCGAGTTCAGGCAATTAAGAAAGAAGATGGTGATGCGGGGATAGTTCATTTTGGTACTGAAGTATTGTCGAGTTCGGATAAGTCTATATCTGCCCTTCTTGGCGCATCGCCGGGAGCTTCTGTTTCTGTGAATATAATTCTTCAAATCATTCGGGAAAATTTTGCTCATTTACTGAAAACAAAGGATGGGCGCGATCGTATGGCGAACATTATTCCTTCCTACGATGAAAAACTTGTCGATGCTTCTATGTCTGAACGTCAAGCTTCCCTGAGTGAGGAGGCTGAAAAGTTACTTCAACTTATTTAGTCGCAGTTTTTTNGTTTGAGTCGTCTGGCTTTACCCAGACCAGCTAGTTGTTTATTATTTTTTTTGCTGCCTTTAATGAAAACACTAATTGTATTTTGTTCTTGTATTATTGGGGTTTTCCAAGTCTTTGCAGCCCCATTATCACCTGAGGAGTCCCTTAAGAAATTTGAAATTTTTGAAGATCTTGAGGTGGATCAACTTTTAGCTGAGCCGCTCGTAAAGCAGCCGGTTTTTTTAAACTTCGATGAACGAGGTCGCATGTGGGTCGTGCAATATTTACAGTACCCACATCCGGCAGGTCTCAAGATGACTAGCCGTGATAATTATTGGCGAGCGGTGTATGACAAAATTCCACCACCACCACCCAATCATATTCGAGGGCGTGACAAAATTACGATTCATGAGGATTCAGATGGAGATGGACTTTATGACCGTCACAAAACGTTTATAGATGGTCTAAATATTGCGACTTCTTTGGCTCATGGCCGTGGAGGAGTGTGGGTGTTAAATCCTCCTTACCTTCTTTTTTATCCGGATGAGAATCGCGATGATATTCCAGATGGAGATCCAGTTGTTCACTTATCTGGATTTGGTTTGGAAGATACGCATTCTGTAGTTAATAGTCTCAGGTGGGGTCCAGATGGTTGGTTGTATGCTGCGCAAGGTAGTACTGTAACAGCAAAAGTGCGACGTCCTAATTTTGATGAGAAAGAAATTTATTCCATGGGGCAGAACATATGGCGATATCATCCGGAGACGCGAAGATATGAGGTTTTTTCAGAGGGGGGGGGCAATGCCTTTGGCGTAGAGATAGATTCGCAGGGGCGTATCTTTTCTGGGCATAATGGTGGAGATACCCGTGGTTTCCACTATGTTCAAGGTGGCTATTTACGTAAGGGATTTAGCAAGCATGGGCCGCTTAGTAATCCATATGCTTTTGGTTACTTTAACGCAATGCCTCACAACAAAGTCCCGCGTTTCACTCATAATTTTATTGTCTACGAAGGTAGTGGATTGCCGAGTAAATACCTTAACAAAATCATGGGTATTGAGCCTATTCAAGGGCGAGTTGTTTTAAGTGATCGAACTTTGATTGGGTCATCCTTCAAGACTCAGGATATTGGCCATCCCATTAAGACAAGCGATCGATGGTTTCGTCCGGTTGATATCAAGGCGGGGCCCGACGGGGGAGTGTATATATGCGATTGGTATGATGATCAGGTGAATCATTATCGAAATCATGAAGGTCGAATTGATCCAAAAAACGGAAGAATATACCGTTTACGAGCTAAAGAGGGCTCTCATATAGAGATGTTTGACCTAGCTAAATTCTCAAATCGGAAGTTAGTTGAATTACTACGAAGCAATGACAAATGGCATCGTCAAACTGCACTCAGATTGTTAGGAGACCGAAAAGATGCATCGATTTTGCCTTACTTAAAAAAGATTATCTCAGAGGAAAAAGGCCAGGTCGCCCTTGAAGCACTTTGGGCAGTAAATTTATGTGGAGGATTTAATCCGAAATATGCTTTAGAAACACTTAGTCATGCTAACCCTTATGTACGGCTTTGGACTGTTCGGTTTCTTGGTGATGAGAAGGGTATGCCAGAGGAGACCGCAAGAATTCTCAGTAAATTAGCTAGAAGCGAACCTAATGTTGAAGTGCGTGGTCAGCTTGCTGCAACATCCAAGCGTTTATCAAATAATCAAGCACTTCCGATTGTTTATTCCTTGATGTGGCATGATGCTGACGCAGAAGATATTTATCAACCACTTATGGTCTGGTGGGCACTTGAATCTAAAGTTAATGCACATTCTGTTGAGATTCTCAGATTGTTTGAAGATAAAGTTCTATGGGGAAAATCGCTGGTCCGACAGCACCTGCTTAATCGATTAATAAGAAGATTTGCAAAGTCTGGTTCGCGTCAGGATTTATTGTATAGCGCGCAACTCTTTGAGTTAGCTCCACATGCCGATGCGTCAAAGATTTTAATGAATGGTTTCGAACAAGCTTACAAAGGGCGATCGATGGCGGCTCTGCCGGAGCGGCTAATGGCTGCGATGGCTCGACATGGAGGTGGATCTGTTGCTTTGGGGTTACGAAGAGGAGAGGTGAAGGCAGTTGAAGAGGCATTAAGAGTGATTGCTGACGTAAAA